>QHSM01000579.1 GCA_003221595.1 Candidatus Rokuibacteriota bacterium
ACGGCTGCGGCGGCATGCTCGCCAAGTACGCGCAGCGCGGGCATACGGTGTACATGTTCGTCGCCTCGGACGGCGCGCTGGGCGGCGATCCCGAGGTGCGGCGGCGCGAGCAGGAAGAGGCGGCGCGCATCCTCGGCGTGCGCAAGGTCTTCTGGGGCGACTACCAGGATACCGAGGTGCCGCTGACGCGCGAGACGATCGTCCGCCTCGAGTCGGTGATCCGCCAGGTCGAGCCGCGCATGATCTTCGTCAACTCTCCTGACGACACGCACCAGGACCACCGCCACCTCGCGCAGAGCGCGATGTCGGCGACGCGCTACATCCCGAACTTCCTCTTCTACGAGGTGCCCTCGACGGTGAACTTCGCGCCGAACTGCTACACGGACATCGCCGAGGTGCTGGCCACGAAGCTGGCCGGCCTGGAGGCGCACCGGTCGCAGGTGACGAAGACCAACATCGAGGACCTGTCGATCCTCGAGCTGGCCCAATCGTGCGCCAACTTCCGGGGCATCCAGGCGCGGGTCAAGTTCGCGGAGGCGTTTCAGTCGGTCCGACTGCTCCTGAATCTCTGACGCGCCCGCTCCGATGATTCCCCACTCCCGGCCGACCATCGGCGACGACGACGGTGAGCGCGTCGCGCGCGTCGTGCGCGGCGGCCACCTGGCGCAGGGGCCCGAGGTGGCGGCGTTCGAGCGGGGGCTGGCCGAGCGCATGGGCGTCGCCGACGCCGCCGCGGTCAGCTCCGGCAGCGCCGCGCTGGAGCTGGCGCTGCGCGCGCTCGACGTGGGCCCGGGGCACGAGGTGATCATTCCGACGTACGCGTGCGACGCGCTCTACCACGCGGTCGCGCGCTGCGGGGCCACCGCCGTCCTCGCCGACGCCGATCCCGAGACGCTCGGACTGTCGGCCGCCGACGCGGCGCGCCGGCGAACGGCGCGCACACGGGCCGTCGTCGTCGTCCATCCCTTCGGGCTCGGCGTCGATCTCGGCGACTTCGAGCGGCTCGGGGTGGCGCTCGTGGAGGACTGCGCCCAGACGCTGGGCGCCGTGCTCGGCGGCCGCCCGGTGGGGGCGCGCGGGGGCCTCGCGGTGTGCTCGTTCTACGCCACGAAGCTCCTCACCACCGGCGAGGGCGGCGCGGTCACCGGGCGCGCCGACCTCGTCGCGCGCGCGCGCGACGCGCGCGACTACGACGAGCGGGACGATCTCACGCCGCGCTTCAACTACAAGATGACCGACATGCAGGCGGCGCTCGGCCGGAGCCAGCTCGTCCGGCTCGACGCCTTCATCACGCGGCGCCGGGCGCTGGCGGCTCGCTACCGGGCGGCGCTCGCGCGCGCCCCGCGCTGCCGCGTTCCGCCCGATGCGGGCGAGCGCCACGTCTACCACCGCTTCGTGGTCGCCATCGGGGCTCCGCTGGCTCCGGTGCTGACCCACCTCGAGCGGCGGGGCGTGACCGCGCGGCGCCCGGTCTTCCGCCCGATCCACCGGGCCCTCGGCCTGTCCGGCTATCCGAACGCCGAGCGGCTGTGGGCGGAGAGTCTCTCGCTGCCGTGCTATCCCTTGCTCACCGACGGCGAGGCGGACACCGTGGCGACGGCGCTCCTGGAGGCCCTCGCGTGACCCAGCCGGGTCCGGTCCCGCTGAGGCCGCCGCCGGCTCGCACCGGCCTCGCCGACCCTGCGAGCCTCGCGCCGCATCTGGCCCGTCTCGCGCTCCTGGGGCTGCTCGTCCTCACGCCGATCTGGGGCCGCGACCACGCCGCGCGGCTGCCGTGGCTCTACCTGGTCGCGCTCGCCTTCGCGGTCGCGCTCTTCGCCACCCCGCTCGTGCGCGCGCTCGCCCTCCGGTGGGCCGTGCTCGACGTGCCCAGCGGCCGCAAGGTGCACGACATGGCGACGCCGCTCCTCGGGGGAGCAGCCGTCTACTGCGCGTTCGCCGTGACCGTGCTGACGAGCTTCGACTTCTCGCGCCCGCTCAAGGGGGTCGCCGTCGGCGCGACGCTCGTCGTGGCGATCGGAATCCTGGACGACGTCACGGATCTCCGCGCGTCCCTCAAGCTCCTGGGACACATCGGCGCGGCGCTCGTCGCGATCGCCTACGGCGTGGTCCTCAACATCGCGCCCCACTGGGTGCCCGGCTTTGTGTGGTTGAACGTCGCGCTGACGATTCTCTGGTTCGTCACGGTCACCAACGCCGTCCAGTTCCTCGACGGCATGGACGGGCTCGCCGGCGGCCTCGGCGTCATCGCCGGCGTCTTCTTCAGCATCGCCGCGCTGCAGACGGAGCAGCGCTATCTCATGTACCTGTCGGCCGCGCTGGTCGGCGCGTGCCTGGGCTTTCTGCCGTACAACTTCCGTCCGGGCCGCGCCCGGATCTTTCTCGGGGACAGCGGCGCCACGTTCATCGGCTTCACCCTCGCCGGTCTGGCGGTGATGGGAGAATGGGCCGAGGACGCGCCGATGATCGCGCTGCTCACGCCGGCGCTCATTCTCGGCGTGCCGCTCTTCGACATCGCCTTCGTCGGGATCGCGCGCATCGTGACCGGCAAGGTGCACTCACTGCCCGAGTGGCTCGCCTACACCGGGCGCGATCACATCCACCATCGCTTCGAGCAGCTCGGCCTCACCAAGCGGCAGAGCGTGCTGCTGATCTTCTTCCTGGCCGCGACGCTGGGCCTCTCGGCTCTCCTCTTGAAGGACGCGACGCCGCGCGAGGCGGTGCTCATCCTGGTCCAGGCCGCGTGCGTCCTGGCCATCGTGGCGGTCGTGGAGGGCGTCGGGCGTTGGCGACCGCGCCCCTGAGCGGTATGATGATCTCGTGAGGGTTCGCAAGGGCGTCTTTCCCGCGGCGGGCCTCGGGACGCGGTTCCTTCCGGCCACGAAGGCGCAGCCGAAGGAAATGCTTCCCCTCGTCGACAAGCCGATGATCCAGTACGTCGTCGAGGAGGCGGTCGCCTCGGGTCTGTCCGAGATCATCATCGTGACCGGGCGGGGCAAGCGCGCCATCGAGGATCATTTCGACGCGTCGTTCGAGCTGGAGTACTACCTGAGCGACCGGGGCAAGACGGAAG
>QHSM01000580.1 GCA_003221595.1 Candidatus Rokuibacteriota bacterium
GGCCGGCGCGCGTGCGGATCGTCAACAACCTGTTCGTCGGCCCCGGGCTGGTGCTGCGCGGCGCCGGCGAGCTCGCTCACAATCTCCAGTGCCGCGACGCGGCCCTGGCCGACCGGGCGCGCTTCGACTATCGGCTGGGCGGTGATTCGCCGGCGATCGGCGCGGGGGTCGATCCCGGCATCGCGAACGGCGTCCCGCTCGCGCCGGTCGCCCAGTACGTGCATCCGGCACAGGAGGAGGCGCGGGCGAGTCGGAGCCGGATCGATCTGGGGGCGTACGCGGCGCCGGCGGGGCCGCGGTGAGCCGTGAGGCCCGGGAGTCTCAGATCACTCCGCCGCGCCGCAGGCGCTCGATCTCGTCCGTCCCGTAACCGGCCTCGCGCAGCACCTCGTCGGTGTGCTCGCCGAGTGTCGGCGGCTCGCGGTCGAGCCCGGGGCTCCCGTGCGCGAGGCGGAAGCCGGCGCCGACGAGCCGCATCGGCCCGTAGCGGGAGTCGATCGTCTGGAGCACGTCGCGATGCTCGAGCTGCGGATGGTGGACGATCTCGTCGAGCCGCCAGATGGAGCCGCACGGCACATCGGCGGCGGTCAGCCGCGCCTCCCAGCCCTTCGGCGTGTCGGTCGCCAGGGCGTTCTCGATGATCTCGCGCAGCGCCGGCTCGTTCGCCGTACGCGCCGGCCAGTCCTTGAAGCGCGGATCGGCGAGCGCGTCGGCGCGCCCGAGCGTCCGCATGAGGCTCGCGAACTGCTTCTCGGTGAGCGCCGCCAGGACGATGTAGCCGTCGCGCGCGCGGAACCGGCTCGCCGTCGGCTTGCGGCTCACCGAGCCGTTGCCGAGCTGCCGGGGCGGGATGCCCGCGACGGTGTACTCGGAGACCGGCCCCGGCAGGAAGGCGAGCGAGGCGTCCAGCATGGCAACGTCGACGAGCTGCCCGCGGCCGGTGTGCGTGCGCTGGAAGAGCGCGCTCGCCACAGCCAGCGCCGCCGTGAGGCCGCCGATCGTGTCGCAGATCGCGAACCCCGCGCGGGTCGGCCCGTGGGCCGGCTCGCCGGTGATCGACATGATCCCCGACATCGCCTGCAGCTTGCCGTCGAAGGCCGCCGTCGTCCGCTCCGGGCCGGTCTGGCCGAAGCCCGAGACCGCGCAATAGATGAGCCGACGATTCACGGCCGAGAGCGCCTCGTAGCCGAGACCGAGGCGGTCCATGACCCCGCCGCGGAAGTTTTCCCACACCACGTCGGCGCCGACCACCAGCCGCTTGACGATCTCCACCGCTTCGGGACGTCGGAGGTCGAGGGTGATGCTGCGCTTGTTGCCGTTCACGGCCAGGAAGGACGGCGCCATCTTCCGCTCCGCCCACACCGGGTCGGCGAGCTGTCCGCGCGTATCGTCGCCTTCGTGCGACTCGATCTTCACGACGTCGGCGCCGAGCAGCGCCAGCTGGTAGGTCCCGTACGGCCCCGCGAGATAGCGAGTGAAGTCGAGAATGCGGACGCCCGCGAACGGCCTGCTCACGACGCCTCGCGCTTGGTCTTCGCGACGGCCTTCACCACGTCGAATTCCCTGCGGCGCTCCGAGATCTTCTCGGGGGTCAGCTTCGCCAGATCGAGGTAGTCGAGCTTCCAGGACGCGTCGGCACTCCACCGCAGGGGCGACTGCATGGTGGTCCGGGCCGCCGGCGCCCGCTCGAGAAGTTGTAACCCGAGCTCGAGCGTCTCGGCCTGCGAGGCGACATCGAACGGGCGTCCGGCCGAGTTGCCGAGCGGGAAGTCGCTGAACAGGAAGCGCGGCACGCCGCAGTGCTCCACGATGTCCTTCGCGCAGCCCATGATCACGGTCGAGATCCCGTTGTCCTCGAGGTGCCGCGCCGCCAGACTCACGGTCTGGTGACAGACGGGTCAGCTGGGCACGAGCACCGCGGCATCGACGCCGTCCTCGCGGCACCGGCGCAGGAGCTCGGGGTTGTCGATCTCGATCGTGACCCGCTGGCTGCGGTTCGTGGGCGCCCCGTGCAGACGCGGGCCGAGCGCCCCGATTCGCCCCGCCGCCACCGCTTCTTTCAGGCGCGCCAGCGGCAGGTACGTGCTGATGTCCTCCGCCGAGGTGTGCAGGCGGTCGTAGCCGACGTGCGAGATCCTGAGGTCGGGCATGCTCTCGGCGGGGACCGAGTAGACCTTGTAGAACTTGGCGGCGGCGTTATAGGGCGCGCCCGGGCCCTGATCGCCGACCTCCGGCTGGAACGGCGCCGCGGTCGTGATGAGCGCCACGCGGGCCCGGGTCAGCGGGGTCCGCAGCGGTGTGAACGGCACGTCGACGAAGTGGGCCCAGCGGTAGGGGCTGAAGCCGAGCGCCCGATAGTAGTCGCGCGTGCGTTGCATGTACGGAATCGGGACGTCGTGCTCCGCGGCGAACACGGTCTTCGTTTCCGGGGCGGTCGTCGTCATCGCGAATCCCTCCGTCGGCTCCCCAGTCTAGCCCGCGACGCCCACGACGTCCACGCGGCTGTGCTAACCTTCGACGTGACCGTGAAGGCGACGTGGGGGTCGGCGTACGTCCGCGGAGCGCTCTCTCGACGATTCATCCTCGGCGTGATCGGGCCGATGACGAACTTCAGCTTCGCCGCGGGCGCGCTGCTCGCCATCGCCCACCTGCCGACCGTCTACGACGTCCGTCACACCTGGGTCTCGTCGCTGGCGTCGGCGCGCCACAACCCGGCCGGGTACGCGTATCTCGGCATCGTGTTCATCGCCGTCCCGCTGATGCTCGTCCCGCTTCCCGGCTACCTGTCCGGGCGGTTCCGGGCATCCGCGATGACGCGCGTGGGGTCGCTCACGCTCTGGGTCGGCATCACCGGCCTGTTCCTCCTCGGCGTCGAGACGACGATCTTTCCCAATCCCGGCCGGACTCGCTTCTCTCACCAGCTCTTCACGACCGTCGCGTTCATCGGAATCACGCCGGGATTCCTCTCGTTCAGCCTGCTCGCCGCGCGGCGGGCGTGGGTCACGAGCGCGTCCCGGCTGCCGGCGGCCCTGGCCTGCGCGGTGCTGATGGTCCCGGGGATCGGCGCCGGTCTGAGCCATGTCGCGCGGTTCCTCGGCACGCTCGGGTG
>QHSM01000480.1 GCA_003221595.1 Candidatus Rokuibacteriota bacterium
AAATTTCTCGAAGGGACTCGCCGATCTCGGCGCGCCGTCGAACATTCTCGTCACCGCGGTGTCGCCGGCCGCGACGGCGACCGCGCGCTGGGAGAGTCTCATCGCCCAACAAGCTGCATCAGCGGGTAAGACAGTCGAGGAGCAGCGCGCCGAAGCGGCAAGCCAGTATCCGCTCAAGCGGATCGCGACCCCGGAGGACATCGCCGATCTCGTGTGCTTCCTCGTATCGGCCCGCGCCTCGTTCATCACCGGCGTGTGCATCACCGTTGACGGCGGCGCGACGCGCGGAGTTTATCTGTAATCCCGGTGCATTTTAGCCCTTTACATGCGTGGTATTTTGCATCCTTGACATGCATCACGCCTTGTCATATATCTGTGCGCCAGCATCGTGGACTCGGTTGTAATGTCCTATTCTCCGCCGCTTTCGCTAGGGCTAGGAGGTCGGGCGATGGCCGCAAAGTTGTTCGTCGGGAACCTTTCCTTCCAGGCCACCGAGGAGGACCTTCGCGAGCTCTTCCAGCAGTCCGGAACCGTGGAGACGGTCCGTATCATCACGGATCAGTTCACGGGACGGCCGCGCGGATTCGGGTTCGTCGAGATGGCGTCTAAGGAAGAGGCCAGCAAGGCGATCGAGATGCTCAATGGTCGGCTTTTCCGGGATCGAAACCTCGTGGTCGACGAGGCTCGGCCGCAGCCCCAGCGCACCGGCGCCGGCGGCCCGCGCGGCGACCGTGGACCACGCCCGGGCGGGGGAGGAGGCGGCGGAAGCTGGCGGCGCTAACCCCACTAGCTGCATAGCCCACCCGGGGATCCTGGCAGGTCCCCGGGTTTTTCTGTGACCTGAAAGGCTCAACAGATGACGATCAGGAAGACCAGGCCGGGAGTTCCGGCGCCGGGAATGGCGCCACGGCTCGGGCCGACGATCGATGAGCGCCGGGGCGTTGAATATCACGAGCTTCGATCCAAGGACCTCTTAACCAGGCTCAATGCGAGCCCGATGCCTTTCGGCTGGACCGTGAATCCGTATCGGGGCTGCGAGATGGGCTGTCACTACTGCTTCGCCCGCTACACCCACGAGTTTCTCGGGCTGGGCGACCCGGAGGCTTTCGAGCGCACGATCTACGTGAAGGAGATCGACAGGGATCGGCTCGTGACAGAGTTCAGGAGGGCGCGCAGGAGCGGCCAGACAGTGGCCCTCGGCACCGCGACGGATCCGTATCAGCCCGCGGAGGGACGCTTCGACGTGACCCGCCGCATTCTCGAGGCGGCGCGAGAGGTGCCGGGGTTGCGTCTGTCGATTACGACGAAGTCGACCCTGGTCACCCGCGATGCCGGCCTCCTCCGGACGATCGCCGACGCCTCGGAGGTCGCGGTGAACCTGTCGATCACGACTACCGACGCGGCGCTGGCCCGGCGACTCGAGCCGCGCGCGCCGCGGCCCGATCTGCGATTCGGCGCCATGAGGACGCTGGCCGACTCGGGCGTCGCCACCCGGCTCTTCATCATGCCGATCCTGCCGGGTCTGACCGACGACGAGGCGAATCTGAGAACGCTGCTGGCCGCGGCCCGCGACGCGGGAGCCGGGGAGGCCGAGTCGAACGTGCTCTTTCTGAGACCGGGCACCCGCGAGACATTCATGAGATTTCTCGCGATCGAGTTCCCGCGGCTCGTTCCGGAATACGAGCGGCTCTACCGGGGCTCGGCATATGCGCGGCCCGACTACGTGCGTGAGGTGGAGCAGCGTGTGCGGCGCCTTGCCGCCGAGGCCGGGCTGAGCGCGCGGCGCCGCGCCGATCGGCCGGACCAGGGGGCGCCCCGGCAGCTCAGCCTGGTCTGGTAACGACTCAGAAGAGCGTGAGCTGCGTGCTCGACTGCACGTCGGGGGCGGGAGGTCGCAGGCCGTCGAACTCGGCGAAGGCGCGGAAGCGATCCCAGATCTCACGCACCTTCGTCTGGTAGTACTCGACGTTCTCGTCCGGGTGCGCCGGGTCCCACAGGCTCGCGAGCTTGGCGTACTCGTTGACGGCGACGCCGGCGCCGCGACCGACGACGTAGTAGGAGACCTGGTCCCCGGGCTGCATCGCGCGCCCGGAGGCGTCCGCCAGCTCGTAGGCCGCTGACGCCGGGCGCGCGCCGAGGCGGACCTTCTCGCGATAGAGCTCGATCGACTCCTGGAGCGTCTCGGTCCGCGCGAAGGCGCGCAGCTCGACCCGGTGCGCGGCAAAGTCGCCGAGCCAGCGGTCGATGATCGCCCGGACCTCGGCACGGCGCCCGAGCACCAGGCAGCGAACGATCTCGCCGATGATCTGCCGCTGGAAGGGCTCTAGCCCGCGCGAGCGAAACGCCGAGCCCTTGAGGCTCAGGCGTCCGAGCTCGTCGAGGAGCGCGTAGGTCTTCATCTTGTAGCTGAACATCGCCGCGAACCGGCCGTCGAGCTCGAGCTGGATTCCGTCCGGCAAGCCGGCCGCGATCCGCTCGAGCAGCGCGTCGTCGTCCGTGGGCGCGTGGCCCTTCGGCGGCACGAAGTAAACGCCGTCGGTGTCCGCCTCGACCGGGATCGCGCCGAGGGCCTCGAGCGCTGCCAGGACGGCGATGACGACGGCCCGCCCCTCGGCGGTCACGCGGTCGGCGGCGTCGAAGTCGTTCCAGTGGCCCCCGCTGTACGCGAGATAGCCATAGAAGGCGTTGATCAGGATCTTGAAGGATTGCTGCAGCGCCCCCAGATGGGCGCGCTCGGCCGGCTCGCGCGCCTCGCGCGCCAGGCGCTTGGCGCGCACGCGGAAATCGCGCAGGTGCTGGAGCAGCTCGCGAAAGACGCCGAGCGTGTCGGAGGCGGGCGCGATGGACCGCGCGAGCATGAGCGAGGGATAGAGCGACGTGACGTCCACGTGCAGGACGGGCCGGGCCACGCCTTCCTGGCAGATCGCGGTGTACCCGCCGCCCACCGGCCCCACCGGCCCCGGCAGGGGTACCGCGTGGCCGCGGGCAAGATACTCGCGCAGCACCAGCGCGTCGATCTTGGCGGCGGCGCCGCGCAGGGTGCACGACTGATAGTCGAAGGGCACGGTCTGCGCCTGCGCGAAGTAAGGCGGCGCCAGGATGGACGAGATGGCGAGCGTCTCGACCGCGTCGTCCGCCGCGTAGGCCATGAGGCGCTCAGGTGCGTCGCGGAACTCCCGCGTGATCTGCGAGGGGTCGACGTAGGTGCGGCCCTCGGCGGCGACGCCGAAGTGGCGGGCCAGGTCCTTGAGCCCGAACCCCGGCAGGTCCCGGGTTCCGGCGTCGTGGAGCTGGGCGAGGATCCACGTGTCGATGATGTGGCGGCCGGCGACCTCGTAGCGCCGATAGCCGATGGTGCGCTCGGCGATCGAGAGCCGCGCCACGCGCCCGCGCAGGCTCTCGCCGCCGCGGCCCCAGGCCAGGGGCACCCGGTGCATCCGGGCCCGCGCCTCCAGGTATTCCAGGTCGAACCGGAAGATGTTGTGCCCCTCGATCACGTCCGGGTCGCGCTCGCGAACGAGGCGGGAGCACTCCTCGAGCAGCGCCCGCTCGTCGAGCCGGTCCCCGCGCACGACGTGGCGGAAGCCGGTCGAGTCGGCGAGCGCGACGGCGATGATCCGGTCGCCGGGCCGCGCGGCGCTCGGAAACTCGTGACCCTCGGTCGTCATCACCTCGATGTCGAGCGCGAGGCGGCGGAGGTCGGCGAAGACGAGCCCGCCGAACGAGGTGCGTCCGGCCTGCAACAGATACTGATGGACGGCGTCCCCGAGGAAGAGGTAGGGCGCCCCCGGCATGTTCGAAGGCCGACCGGACAGATCGCGGCAGCGATCACGGGCGCCGAGGGCGTCGGTCCACGACCCGAAGCGCGCCCGCCAGCGCAGCGCGCCGGGCCCTTCGAGCGCCTCGACCGCGAGGAGCCCCGGCGCGTCCTTCACGAGCTCGCGGTCGGCGAGCAGCATGAAGGGCGAGAAGGGCACCATCTCGGGGACCGTCGCGGCTCCCGAGCGCCGGTAGAGCCGGATCGCGCGGCCGCCCTCGGCAAGATCGAAGGCGACGAGGCCCGCGGTGGTGTCCCGGCCGAACAGTAGCGGGGCGTGCTCGATGGTGAGCAACGGCGTCAGCATACCCGACCTGCAAGGGCTTACGCAGCGGATACCTCCCTTGCAGGATCGTAGAAATCGGGATGCACACTCGGCGGCGGGTCTCCTGACCCGATTCCCGCGTCAGCAGCGGTTCTCACGGAATTCGCCGTGCTGGCACAGAGCCTGCTGGACGTCGCGTCGTGGACCTCTTCTTCTCGATCCTGGACAACCTGGTTTGCGTCGCGGTCGGTGTCGAGCTGGTGGGCGCCGCCCTGCTCGTTCGGCGCCTGCTCCACTGACCGCGCGGCCGCTCGCCGCCCTCTCGGTTCTCGTTTAGGCCCGCATCGGGCCCCGGTGTATGCTCAACTCATGGTGCGACGGGTGCTGTCGGCGCTTCTCGCCTCGACGGTCATCGCCGGTTGCGCCACGACGAGTCGCTCCTTTCCGAACGCGACGCCGAGCAAGCCGGTGTCTGTGACGGCGTGGGAGGAGCGCCCCGAGGGGCCGGGCCCGTTCCCGGCAGTGGTCCTGATGCACGGCTGTCACGGCGTGTCCGAGTCGAACCACGAGTGGTCGCGCTGGTTCCGCGACCAGGGGTACGTGGCTCTGCTCGTCGACAGCTGGGGGCCCCGCCGGTACGACAAGACCTGCGAGCCGAACACGCAAAACACGCCCGACCTCCCCAACACCGAGCGGTTCGACGATGCCGTCGGCGCCCTTCGATGGCTGCACACCCGTCCCTACGTCGACCTCGCGCGCATCGGCGTCATCGGCTGGTCGAACGGCGGTGTGTTCGCCCTGGCCGTCGTCAACGGACCGAGCCTCGAGCGCGCCCGCCGGCGCGGCGTCGTCCTGCCCGAGCCCGGCTTCCGGGCCTCAGTGGCCTTCTATCCCGGCGGGTGCTACTCGCTGGTCGACGAGCAGGTGATTCGCCCGCTCCTGGTGCTGATCGGCGACGCCGACGACTGGACGATTCCGGGACCGTGCGTCCAGATGGTCGAGGCCATGCGCGGGCGGGGCGCGGACGCGCGCATCGTGCTCTATCCGCAGGCCTACCACTACTTCGACGTGATCGGCCAGCCACGCGCCTATCTGGCGGAGGTGGGTAATCGGAACAAGCCGAACGGGTGCTGCGGCGCCACCGTCGCCTTCGACGCGGGAGCGTTCGCGGACGCGCGCCGCCGGGTCGCGGAGTTCTTCGGCTATCATCTGAAGGTCCGATAGCGCCGGCCATGGACAGTTCCGTCGAGCTCGTCAAGCACCTCCTGCAAAGCGTCGTGTACATCCACGCGACCGTGGGACGCGAGCATCCGTCCACCCGCATCCTCGGCAACGAGCGCCTCGGCAGCGGCGTCGTCGTCGACGCCTCGGGCCTCATCCTGACGGTCAACTACGTCGTCATGGGCGGCCAGACGATCTACGTCGCGTTCCAGAAGGGGCGGCGTGTGAAGGCCGAGCTCGTCGCCCAGGATTTCGAGATCGGGCTGGCGCTCATCCGCGTGAATCGGCAGGGGCTCGTCGCCGCCGAGCTGGCCCCCGCCGACACCGTCGAGCGGTGCGACGAGGTCGTGCTGCTGGGCACGATGGGACCGCAGGAGCGTCGCGCGACCGGCGGCCTCGTGACCTACATCGGCGAGTTCGAGGCGTACTGGGAATATCTGCTCGACCGGGGCATCGTCACCAACGCGCCGAACCCGGGTTATGGCGGTGGCGGGCTCTTCACGATGACCGGGCGCCTCGCCGGGACCGTGTCGCTGAACCTCAACGAGATCGCCCGGAGCTCGCTGGCGATCCCGGTCGACTTCTACCGGACCCACCGCGACGAGATGCTGCGGTTCGGACGCGTCGTGAGCCGGCCGCGGCGCGCCTGGCTCGGCGTCTTCGCGCACGTCATCGAGGAGGGGGTGGTCGTCGCGGGGGTGGTGCCCGACGGTCCCGGCGACCGCGGCGGGCTGCAGGAGGGAGACGTGATCGTCTCGCTCAACGCCGAAGAGGTGGGGAGCCGGCGCGACCTGTACATGAATCTGTGGCGTCACGAGCCTGGCGAGGCGCTGACCTTCGAGGTGATGCGCGACAACAAGGTGCGCCGGTTCGAGGTCAAGGGGGGCGACCGCGCCCATTTCTTCCGCCAGCTGTGACCGCGGGCTCCCGAGGAGCGCTCTCTCGCTTCCTCGCCGCCGACGGGTTCTTCATGAGCGCCGGGCTCGCGTTCTTCTTCCTCGTGTCGCTGATCCCGATCCTGCTCCTGGGCGTCTCGCTGGTGGGCTTCGTGCTGTCCGGGGAGGAGGCGGCGCGTCAGGTCGTCGCGCAGCTGGCCCAGCAGTTTCCCGTCTACCAGAAGCAGATCGCGCGGGCGCTGCTGGGGATCGTCGAGACGCGCGCGACCTCGGGCATCCTCGGCATCGTGGTGCTGATGTTCTTCTCGACGCCGCTGCTGAGCGCGGCGCGTCTCATCCTGCACCGTCTCCTGGCCGTGCGCAGCGAGAGCGGCGTGCTGCGAAATCTCGCGCGCGACGGCGCGATGGCGCTGGTGCTGAGCACGCTGCTCTTCACCGTGAGCACCGTGACGTGGCTCTATCACTGGTTCCGTGCCCTCGCGGTGAACGCCTTGCCGGTACCGCCCGGCTTCGGGCTCGGGGGCCTGCCGCTGAGCCTCACGCTCTCCACGGTGATGTTCTTCCTCGCCTACCGGTATCTCCCGCGCCGCCGGGTGGGCGTCGGGGCGGCGCTGGCCGGCGCCATCCTCGCGAGCCTCCTCTGGGAGATCGCCAAGCAGCTCTTTCGCCTGTACATCCAGGAAGTCAGCCTCTACAACCAGATCTACGGCCCGCTGAGCGTCCTGGTCGCGTTCGTGATGTTCGTCTACTACTCGGCCATCGTCTTCGTCCTCTCCGGCGCCTTCGTCGCCGCCCTGGACGCCCGCCGCCGCTGACCCACCCTCATCCGTCGGGTCCCGCCCGTTCCGGGAACGGGCCGGAACGGATGTGCTATCGTCTCGGCGTTTCTCAATCGGGTGGAGGACGCTCATGATGCTCAAGGGCAAGGTGGCGGTGGTCACGGGCGCGGCGCGCGGCATCGGCCGCGAGATCGCGATGCTGATGGCGCGACACGGGGCGCAGGTGGTCGTCAACGACTACGGCGGCACGGAGGCGGGGAGCGGCGCGGCGAGCGCGCCCGCCGACGAGGTGGTGAACGAGATCGCGAAGGCCGGCGGCAAGGCCGTCGCCAGCTACGACTCGGTGGCTTCGATGGCCGGGGGCCAGTCGATCATCAAGACGGCGGTCGATACCTTCGGGCGCATCGACATCGTGGTCAACAACGCGGGAATCCTCCGGGACCGGATGATCTTCAACATGACCGAGGAGGAATGGGACGCGGTCATCAACACCCATCTCAAGGGCACCTTCGCGGTGACCCGCGCCGCGGCGCCGATCATGCGCGAGCAGAAGGGGGGACGGGTCATCAACATGACCTCGACCTCCGGGCTCATCGGCAACGTCGGCCAGGCGAACTACGCCGCCGCCAAGCTCGGCATCTTCGGCCTCACCAAGGCCACGGCGCTCGACATGGCGCGCTACAACGTGACGGCGAACTGCATCTCGCCGTTCGCCTGGACGCGCATGATCGGGACGATCCCGACCGAGACGGCGGCGCAAACGGCACGGGTCGAGAAGATCAAGAAGCTCTCGCCGGCCCACATCGCGCCGATCGCCGTCTTCCTGGCGAGCGACGCGGCTCGGGACGTCAGCGGGCAGATCTTCGGCGTGCGCGGCAAGGAGGTCATGCTCTTCAGCCACGAGCGCCCGATCATGCGCGTGCACAACTCCGAGGGCTGGACGCCGGAGAGCTTCACCGAGATGTTCCCGGGCACCCTCCAGCACCACCTGGTGCCGCTCGTCACGTCGGGCCAGTACTTCAACTACGACCCGCTGGTCTGAGCCGCGGGTCGCCGGGAGACGTCATCATGATCGAACTCACGCTCGAGATAGCCGAAACGGCGGTACGGGCGGCCCAGGCCAAGGCGCGCGCGCTCCGCGCGCCGATGACCGTCACCGTGGTGGACGAGGCCGGACGCCTGGTGCTGAGCGCGCGCGGCGACGGCACCGGCTTCTTCAGCCCCGAGACCTCGCGCGCCAAGGCGATGGCGGCGGCCGCGTTCAAGAAGCGGACCGCGGAGTTCGCCGATCTCGTGGCGAAGGGCGGCTTCTGGGCCACCGTGCCGACGATCTTACAAGGGCAGATCCTGCCGACACTCGGGGGCGCGCCCCTCGCGAAGGGCGGCCGGGTAATCGGCGCCATCGGCTGCGGCGGCGGAACGGGGGAGCAGGACCAGGAGTGCGCCGACGCCGGTGCCGCCGCGCTCGCCTGAGCGAGCGCGCCTTCGGGTGAGCGTCTCAGATCAGCGGTAGCCAGTAGCGCCGCGCGTAGACCACCGTCAGGATCGTGCCGACGACGATGACGATCCAGCGCATGAGATCCGGCGAGACGACGCGGACGAGCCGTCCGCCGGCGAAGCCGCCGAGGACGGCGCCGGCCATCACGACGACGGTCGGAGGCCAGGCCACGACGCCCTGAAGCACGAACACCACGACCGCGACGGCGCTCGTCAGACCTGACAGGAGATTCTTGATCACGTTGATCGTACGGAAGTCGCCCGGACGACTCACCGACAGGATCGCCAGGAGCATCACGCTCATTCCGGCGCCGAAGTAGCCGCCGTACACCGCCACCGGCGCGAACAGGAGGGCGGCGGAGCCGGCCCCAGCGGACGTCGCGGCTCGTGACACGATCCACGCCCTGATCCGCCCGGACAGCGCGAAGAGCAGCGTGGCGAATCCGATGAGCAGCGGCACGACGGCGGTGAACGCCTTCTCGGGCGTCAGGAGCAGGAGCGCGGCGCCGGCGATGCTGCCGGCGGCGCACACCCCGGCCACACCCAGGAGCGAGCGGTCCCAGCGCGGCAGGCGCTCCAGGTCCGCGAGCGCGGCGACGAGATTCCCGGGCGTCAGGGCCACCGTGTTCGAGGCGTTGGCGACGACGGCCGGCAATCCGCCCGCGAGGAGCGCGGGGAACGTGATCAGCGACGCGCCGCCGACCATCGCCGTGACGATGCCCCCCGCCACGCCGGCGCCGAAGAGCAGCAGTCCGGTTTGAACGTCCATGGCGTCGTCTACGCGGCCCGGGGCCGGCAGGCCGCGAGCCAGACGACGCCTCCGAGCACGCTGATGACGATCCCGGAGATTTCGGCCACGCCCGGGCGATAGACGAGATCGACGGCGCGGGGGCCGTCGCCGCTCAGCCGGACCTCGAGGTCGCCGAGCCGTCCCCGGCGCGTCGGGAGCGGCACTCCCTGAGCGCTCGCGTGCCAGAGCGGATAGTACGTGGTGCGCGCCGAGACCCAGGCGTCGCGGGTCGCCGTCAGCGCGAGGGTCCAACGGTCACCGTCGATCGCGCGCGGCAGCTCGACGCCGTCGCGACGGCTGAAGATCAGGAACGGGGACGGTGCGGGGCGCCGGGTGAAGTCGCGGTTGTCGTCGAGGGCGCGCAGGCGAGAGGCATCCTCGTCCAGCGCGACCACGACGCCGACACCGAGCGCGGCCGCGTAGCCGTTGAAAGTCTCGGCGTCCAGCGATTCCAGCGGACGGCCGAAGAGCGAGACGCCGTCGAGCTGCTCGGCCAGCCGCCTGATCGGACCCGGCCCAGCATCACCGCGATAGATCAGCGCGGCGATCGGCGAGGGGTGGGTGAACGTTCCGCCGACGATCGCGTGTCCGGAGAAAAGCGGGGCGAGCGCGGTGACGTGCGTGTGCGGCCGGTACCACGCCGTTCCCCCGGGAGGCCCGTAGACGAGCGGCACGCCGGACCTCATGAACAGCACACGCCCCGGTGGCGCCTCGCGCAGCGCCGCCCAGAGATCGCCGAGCCGCAATCCGCGCTCGACGACGCTGAGCGAGGGCCAGTCCGCGGCGCGTGGCCAGAGCGAGAGCGCGCCGGACCGCAGGCCGACCACCACGAGCAGGAGCATCCCGGCCAGGCTCACGAGGATTTCGCGGCGAGGCGTGCCGTTGCTCGAGGCACGACGAAGCCCGGACCAGCCCAGGGCCGCCGCGAGGATCAACGCGATCAGCGCGCCGTCGGCGACCCGGTTCGCCGGCAGGAAGCGCGCGCCCAGCGGCTCGAGCGCGACGCGATCCAGGAGCGTGACCACGAGCATCGCCCATGGAAGGCGCGCCACGACACGCGCGGCCGGTCCGCGCGCCCGCCAGAGCCCGAGGAGCGCCAGGATCACCAGCAGCCATCCGAGGCGGGAGATGCCGGGCGGCTCGCCCCAGGCCAGGGCGCGCGCGTGCTCGAGGCGGAGCAGCAGCGGCCAGGTCCAGAACGCCGTCAGCGCTGCGGCGAGGACAAGGGCGGCGAGCGCCGTTGCCAGGCGCCGCGTCCGCGGCGGGCGCCCGACGGCGGCCAGCACGATCAGCATCACCGCGGCGGGGAGCATTGCCGGGTGGACGAGGACGATCGCGGCGGCCAGGAGCACCGCGCTCCGGGGAAGCCGCCGGTCCTCCTCGAGCCAGGGGACGAGCACCAGCAGGAGTAGCGGGACGAGCGCCCACGCGAGCCGGGCACCCACCATGCCGATGTGCACGCCGCCCTCGACACCGCTCGCCGCGCCGCCGGACACCGTGAGCGCGAGGAAGGCGCCCGGCAGCGCGCGCCAGCCGCTTCCGAGAATTCGAGCGAGCGCCAGGAACGCGGTCAGCCCCGGCGCCAGGTAGGCGATCCAGACGAGCGCGTGGTACGACGCCGACACCGAGAGCGTCGTGAAGGACGCCAGGTGAACGAGCGCTCCCGCGTAGGCGGCGCCGGGCGGGTAGAACTGTAGCTCGGGATAGCCCGCCCACCAATCCGGATTCCACGCCCACGGCGCCGGCCCGCGCGTGACGACGTGCCAGAGCCGGTAGAGCTGCCCGGGATGATCGTCGAAGGCGAGGGGCGCGATGCCGAGCGCCGCGGCGCCGAAAGCGAGCCCGAAGGACGCGAGCAACGCGAGGGGAAAAAGACGGTCGCGAGCCACCGCAGCGGATCATACTTCAAGTCCGGAGTCGCGCCTCGGCCGGCGGGGCCCCCGCCCCGCGACGGCCTGCAGCGCGCACGTCAAGTCTGGAGTCGCGCCTCGGCCGGCGGGGCCCCCGCCCCGCGACGGCCTGCAGCGCGCACGTCAAGTCTGGA
>QHSM01000481.1 GCA_003221595.1 Candidatus Rokuibacteriota bacterium
GCCGCGCCCAGAAGCACGGCCTCTGCGTCATGTCCCACAGCGGCGGGACCTCTATCCCGGGCTCGAGCCCGATCAGCCACGAGGTGCTGCTGCACCTCTTGCCCGACGTCTGCGGCCACGTGAACGGGGGCACCACGTCGCTCGACGAGGCGGGGATCGACCGGATCATCCGTGAAACGACGATGGCGCTGCAAGTCGTCCAGGCCGGCAACCTCCGGGCCGCGCTCTACATCGTGAAGCGGGCGCTGGAGGCCGGCGCCCTGGGACGCGTGTGCGTGGCCAGCGACACGCCGACCGGCACCGGCGTCATGCCGATGGGCGTCATGAAGAGCGTGTGCGAGCTGGCGTCGCTCGGCGATCTGGCGCCGGAGATCGTGATCGCGCTGGCGACCGGGAGCAACGCGCGCGCCTTTCGACTCGCGGCCGGAACGGGCACGCTCGCGGTTGGCGCGCCGGCCGATCTGGTGGTGTGCGATGCGCCGTCGGCGTCGCTCGCGAGCGACGCGCTGAGCGCAATCGCCCGCGGCGACATTCCCGGCATCTCCTGCGTGGTCATCGACGGGCAGGTGCGCGTCGGCCGCAGCCGCAACACCCCCCTGGCCAACCGCCTGGCGACGATCACCGGCGCCGCGGTCGCCGGCGGCGGGCACTGAGGACGGGGCACGCTCTCCGAATCAGCGGGCATTGCGCCCGAATGTCGCGGGTGAACTGCCCTGGGCCTGAACGCCCATGCGGCGATCCCGCTACGGCGCGAGCTCGAAACTCGGGCGACGCGACGGGCGCGGCGCGCCCGCCTCTGGTTCCGGAAACCGATCGCCGTCGGAGACGCGGTCGCGCGCGGCCCGTCTTCCATCAGCACCGCACTCGCGCTTTTTTTCATACGATTGCGCGAGATGCGGCGCACTGTATGGCGGGGCCGGAAAATGAGAGCGCACGGCGACGGCCTTTTTAGGTGGCTCATGGTGTGGTCGGAGCACATTTCGTTATTGACAGATCGGGAGGGAAGGCATAGGTTCAGATCCATTTCGCCACCCTCACATGATCGTCGAGCGGGGCGGCAGGGGCGTTTGGCGGGAGATCTGCAGTTGACATTGGCGCAGGCTGAGGTCGGTGGCGAAACGAGGCGAGACAGAGTGCAGCTGAGTGTATTCTTCTGGGAGCGGTGATGCTCGACGTCGGCGCGGTACTGTCAGAAACCCGAGAAGCTCCTCCGTGCGGACCCAATCTCGAGCACGACCTGTCCTTCTTCGAGCTCGAGGAAGCAGCCCGCGGGAAGCCCGAGCAGCGCTCGGGTGACGCGGTCAAGCCGGCCGAGGACCCGAACTGGACGAAGGTGACCGACCTGGCGCAGGCGGCGCTGCTACGCAGCAAGGATCTCCGCGTCGCGGTCCACCTGACGCGGGCCCTGGCCTGCACCGAGGGCATCCCCGGCCTCGCCACCGGGCTCGGCCTGATTCACGGGCTGCTCGAGCGCTACTGGGACGGCATCTACCCGCTGCTCGAGGCCGATAACAAGAACGATCCCACCGAACGGCTGAACGCGCTGGCGCCGCTCGTCGATCCCGACGTGATGATCAAGGACCTGCGCGACAGCTCCCTGGTCAACTCGCGCGAGCACGGGCAGCTCCGGGCGCGCGACATCGAGGTCGCGCTCGGACGGCTCGCGCCGTCTGCCAAGAACCCGGCGCCGGCCCGCACCATGCCCCAGCTGCACGCGCAGATCGCAGCGGCGTTCGCGAGCGATCGCTCGGTCCCGTCGGCGGTGCGCGAGGCCCACGAGCGCACCGCGGCGATCCAGGCGCTGATCAACGAGCGTGTTGGCAGCGCCCAGGGGATCGACCTCGCGCCGCTGCTGCAGCCGCTCGCCATTCTGCTCGAGGCGTGCGACACGGCGCTCGGGACCCGCACGGCCGATGGCGACGGCGTCCAGGGGGCGTCCGAGCCCGGCGCGCGTAACGGCGGCGGTCCCGGCGATCTGCGGACCCGGGCCGACGCGGTGCAGATGCTCGAGATGGTCTGCCGCTTCATGGAGCAGCACGAGCCCAGCAATCCGGCGCCGCTGCTCATCCGGCGCGCGCAACGGTTGATCCAGATGAACTTCATGGAGATCGTGAAGGACCTGATGCCCGACAGCCTCTCGCAGATCGAGAAGCTGGCCGGCGAGATCGAGAAGTCCTAGGAGGTGCGAGATGGCCAAGGCCAGTAGCCAGAAGTTCATCGCCCGCAACCGCGCGCCCCGCGTCCAGATCGAGTACGACGTGGAGCTCTACGGCGCCGAGAAGAAGATCCAGCTCCCCTTCGTCATGGGGGTGATGGCGAATCTCTCCGGCAACCCGGCGGAGCCGCTGCCCGACGTTGCCGATCGGAAGTTCCTCGACATCGACATCGACAACTTCGACCAGCGCCTCAAGGCGATGAAGCCGCGGGCGGCGTTTCAGGTGCCGAACACGCTCACTGGCGATGGCAACCTGATGGTCGATATCACCTTCGAGAGCATGGACGACTTCTCGCCGGCCGCGGTCGCCAGCAAGGTCGACGCGCTCAGCAAGCTGCTCGAGGCGCGGCAGCAGCTGGCCGCCCTGGTCACCTACATGGACGGCAAGAGCGGCGCCGAGCAGCTGATCAAACAGCTGCTCCAGGATCCGACGCTTCTGAAATCGATCGCCGCTGCCCCGAAGCCTGGCGAGGCCGAGGCGGAAGCGCCGAAGTCCTAAACAGTTCGAAATCCTATTTGACGAGGTCACGCTATGGCGACAGAGCAACAGGCACAGGGTCAGGGCGGGGCGTTCGAGCCCACTGAGCTTCAGTCACTTCTCAACAAGGAATTCAAGCCACGATCCGACGCCGCGAAGGAAGCGGTGGAGACGGCCGTGCGCACGCTCGCGGAGCAGGCGCTGGCGCAGACCACGCTGATCTCGGCGGACGCCATCGGAACGATCGAGGCGATGATCGCGGCGCTCGATCGGAAGCTCAGCGAGCAGGTCAACCTGATCATGCACCACAAGGCCTTCCAGGAAGTCGAGAGCGCCTGGCGTGGGCTCAATTACCTGGTGACGAACACCGAGACCGACGAGATGTTGAAGATCCGGGTGCTCAACATCTCCAAGGCGGACCTCGGGCGGACGCTGAAGCGCTACAAGGGCGTGGCCTGGGACCAGAGCCCGATCTTCAAGAAGGTCTACGAAGCGGAGTACGGGCAGTTCGGCGGTGAGCCCTTCGGCTGCCTCGTTGGCGACTACTTCTTCGATCACACGCCGCCGGACGCGGAGCTGGCCGGGCAGATGGCGCAGGTGGCGGCGGCGTCCCACTGCCCGTTCGTCGCGGGAGTCTCGCCGACCGTCATGCAGATGGAGAGCTGGCAGGAGCTGGCCAATCCGCGCGACCTCACCAAGATCTTCACGACGGCGGAGTACGCGCCGTGGCGGTCGCTGCGCGAGTCGGACGACGCGCGGTACCTTGGCCTGGCCATGCCGCGGTTCCTCGGCCGGTACCCCTACGGCAAGGCGAACCCGGTCGAGGAGTTCGACTTCCAGGAGGACACCGAGGGCGCCAAGCACGACAAGTTCACGTGGGTGAACTCGGCGTACGCGATGGGCGTGAACATCACGCGGTCGTTCAAGATGTACGGCTGGTGCTCGCGCATCCGCGGCGTGGAGTCGGGCGGGGCGGTCGAGGGGCTGCCGGTCCACACGTTCCCGACCGACGACGGCGGGGTGGACATGAAGTGCCCCACCGAGATCGCGATCAGCGATCGGCGCGAGGCCGAGCTGGCCAAGAACGGCTTCATGCCGCTCCTGCATCGAAAGAACACCGACCTCGCGGCCTTCATCGGCGCCCAGTCTCTGCAGAAGCCGTTCGAGTACACCGATCCGGACGCCACCGCGAACGCCAACCTGTCGGCGCGGCTGCCGTACCTCTTCGCGGCGTGCCGGTTCGCGCACTACCTCAAGTGCATCGTGCGCGACAAGATCGGCTCCTTCAAGGAGCGCAACGAGATGGAGGCGTGGCTGAACAAGTGGATCTCCCAGTACGTTCTGAGCAACCCGGCGTCGGCGGGCGAAGAGACCAAGGCCAAGTATCCGCTGTCGGCGGCCGAGGTCACCGTCGAGGAGATCGAGGGCAATCCCGGGTATTACAGCGCGAAGTTCTATCTGCGGCCGCATTATCAGCTGGAGGGTTTGACGGTGTCGCTGCGGCTGGTGTCCAAGCTGCCGTCGGCCAAGGGCGGGAAGTGACGTGCACGTGTCGGTAAGACGAAGCTAACCGGGGCAACCGAAGCACGAACGATCACGCGGTAGGAGTCTAAGGGAGACGACCCATGGCCGTAGACATGTTCCTGAAGCTGGATGGCATCAAGGGCGAATCGGTAGACAAGAGCCACAAGGACGAGATCGCGGTCCTGGCCTGGAGCTGGGGCATGAGCAACTCGGGATCAGCCCACCAGGGCGGCGGCGCCGGCTCGGGCAAGGTCAATGTCCAGGACCTGTCGCTCACGAAGTACATCGATCTTTCGACGCCGGATCTCATGCTGTCGTGCTGCAACGGCAAGCACATTGCGAAGGCGCAATTGACCGTCCGCAAGGCCGGCGAGACTGCGCTCGAGTACATGATCATCAAGCTGGAAGACATCCTCGTCTCCTCGGTCTCGACCGGAGGGTCGGGCGGTGAGGACCGGCTGACCGAGAACGTCGTGCTGAACTTCGCGAAGGTCGACGTGGAATACACGCAGCAGAACTCGCAGGGCGGAGCCGGGGCCAAGCCCAAGATGGGCTGGGACATTCCGCAGAGCGTCAAGAGGTAGGGAGCGAGGAAACAACGTGCTAGCGGAACAGACTCTGCGCGACGGACGTGTCGAGGAGGCCCTGGCCGAGCTTCAGGCCGAGGTTCGCAAGGCCCCCGACAACGCAGAGTATCGGGTGTTCCTGTTCCAGCTCTTGTGTGTGATCGGAGACTGGGAGCGGGCCCGCGCTCAGCTGAAGGTGCTGGGCGAGCTGAGCGCGGGCTCGCTCCCGCTCGTGCATCTGTACGGGGCCGCCGTCAGCTGCGAGCTGCTGCGCGCCGAGGTCTTTGCCGGAGCGCGGACGCCCCTGGTGCTGGGCGAGCCGTTGCCCTGGCTGGCCCGGCTCTTCCAGGCGCTGTCGGTGGCCGCGCAGGGCCACAGCGCCGAGGCAGCCGGGCTGCGCGCCGAGGCCCTGGAGCAGGCATCGGCGGCGACCGGCATCATCGACGGTGAGCCGTTCGAATGGATCGCCGACGCCGACTCGCGACTGGGACCGGTGTGCGAGGCGATCGTCGACGGACGCTACTACTGGGTGCCCTTCGAGCGGCTCCGCTCGGTCAGGCTCGAAGCCCCGGCCGATCTGCGCGACGTGGTGTGGATGCCCGCGAAGCTCGGACTCACCAACGGCGGCGAGGCCTCGGCGCTGATTCCCACCCGGTACCCCGGGTCGGAGTCGGACCGCAACGGACTGATCCGGCTCAGCCGGAAGACCGAGTGGGACGAGGTGGCGCCCGACACGTTCCACGGCCGCGGTCAGCGGATGTTCGCCACGAACGAGGGGGAGCATGCCCTCCTGAGCGTGCGGCGCATCGAACTCGGGGGAGCGGAGGCGTGAGATGGTCGAGGTCGGCGCGCGGGATGCGCTGCAGCCCGCCCTACTCGACCGTCTGACCGACCACGACCCAACGCGCAAGGTCGAGGGCCGGGACGAGCGCATTCTCAGCCGCGCTCAGCTCAGAGCGTCCGTGCTGCGCGACCTGACGTGGCTCTTCAACTCGACGAACCTCGCCAGCTCGATCGACCTGACGGCCTACCCGCTCGCGGCGCAGTCGACGCTGAACTACGGTCTCTCGCCGCTGGCCGGTAATCCCGTCGCGAGCCTCGACCTTCACGAGGTCGAGCGCATCCTCAAGGAGGCCATCCAGCGGTTCGAGCCGAGGATCCTCCCCGACTCGCTGAGGGTCAAAGGCATCGCGGCGTCGGATCCCATGAGCCACCACAACGTCGTCTCCTTCGAGATCTCCGGCGAGCTCTGGGCCCAGCCGTACCCGGTCGATCTGCTGATCAAGACCGACATGAATCTCGAGAGCGGCGAGATTCGTATCGCCGAGGCGCGCTGATGGACACCCGCATGCTCCGGTACTACAACCAGGAGCTGCAGTACATGCGGGAGATGGGGGCCGAGTTCGCCACCGCGTTTCCCAAGATCGCCGCGCGCCTGGCCCTCGACCCGACCGAGGTCGCCGACCCCTACGTCGAGCGGCTCCTCGAGGGATTCAGCTTTCTTGCCGCCCGGGTCCGCCTCAAGCTGGACTCCGAGTTCCCGCGATTCACCCAGCACTTGCTGGAGGTCGTGTACCCGCACTACCTGACCCCGACGCCGTCGATGGCGATCGTCCAGCTCGTGCCCTCGCTGACCGAGGGATCGCTCGCCGCCGGCTTCGTCGTGCCCCACGGCACGATGCTGCGCGGCCAGATTCCGCGCGGCGAGGTGACGGCCTGCCAGTTCCGCACGGCTCACGACGTGACGCTGTGGCCCGTCGAGATCGCGGAGGCCCGCTACACGCCGTTCGCGGCCGACCTGCCGCTCAACACGCTCGGGCTCACCGAGCCGGTGCAGGGCGTGTTGCGCCTCCGGCTCCGCACGCCGGCGCCGTTCACGTTCCAGCAGATCGCCCTGGATCGGCTGAACGTGTTCCTGGCCGCGAGCGACGAGGTCGCCCTGAAGCTCTACGAGCTCATTCTCGGCAGCGGCCTCGGGGTGCTGGTGAATCCGCCCGCACGGCCCTTGCCGTGGTTCGAGTGGCTGGGGCGCGAAGCGATCCAGCCGGTGGGTTTCGCTCGCGAGCAAGCGCTGATTCCGTACACGACCCGCTCGTTCAGCGGCTACCGGCTGCTGCACGAGTATTTCGCGTTCTCCGAGCGCTTCCGGTTCGTGGAGCTGGCCGGCCTCCGCAAGGCGCTGTCGCGCCACTCCGGGGACGAGATCGAGCTGGCGATCCCGCTGGCGCGGGGGGACGCGACCCTGGGGACGATGGTCGACAAGACCGGCTTCGCCCTCCATTGCACGCCGGCCATCAACCTCTTCTCGCGGCGCGGCGATCGGATCCACGTCACCGATCAGCAGGCGGAGCACCACGTGGTCGTCGACCGCACGAAGCCGATGGATTTCGAGGTCTACAGTGTCGAGCGGGTCGTCGGCTACAGCGAAGGGCTCGAGGCCGAGCAGGAGTTTCGTCCGTTCTACTCGTCGTTCGATTCGGACGGCCGGCTCCCGGCGCACGGCTACTTCAGCATCCGGCGCGAGCCGCGCGCGCTCTCCGAGAAGCAGCGCCGCGACGGCCCGCGGACCGGCTACATGGGCAGCGAGGTGTCGCTCTCGCTGGTCGATCCGCGCGAGGCGCCGTACTCGGGCAATCTCCGGCAGCTCGCGGTGGACGTGGTGGTCAGTAACCGCGACCTGCCCCTGTTGATGCCGGTCGGGACCGACCGGGACTTCAGCCTGGCGATCTCCGCGCCTGTCGAGGGCATCCGGTGTCTGCGCGGACCGAGCCGCCCGCGCCCGGCGGTTCTCGACGGGGAGATTCCGTGGCGGCTCACGAGCCATCTCTCGCTCAACTATCTGACCGTCGCGGATCTCGACGAGGAGCAGGGTGCGGCGGCGCTTCGCGAGTTCCTGGAGCTCTACGCCGATCTGGTCGACGCCGACATGCCGGACGCGGTCTCGCGCCGGCAGACGCAGGGCGTGCGCCGCGTGGCGGTCACGCCGCGCACCCGGCGACTGCCCGCCCCCGGCCCGATCGTCTTCGGGCGCGGACTGGAAATCCGGATCACGGTCGACGAGGCCCCGTTCGCCGGGGCGAGCGCGTTCCTCCTGGGGACGGTGCTCGAGCAGGTCTTCGCGCGACTCGCTTCGATGAACACGTTCACGGAGCTCGTCCTCGTGTCCGAGCGACGAGGGGAGATCAAGCGGTGGCCGCCACGGATGGCCGCGCGGCAGCTCGTGTAAGTCTGTTCGCGGCGCTCGCGCGGGCGCCCTGGAACTTCGATTTCTTCCAGGCCCTGCGGCGCATCGAAGGTCTGTTCGCCGACCGGCCGCGTCTGGGCCGGGCACTGCGCCCGGCCGACGAGCCGGTCCGCGTCTCTCAGGAGCCTTCCGTCGCGTTCGCGCCGTCGACGCTCTCGGCGTTCGAGGAGAAGGGCGGCCGGCCCCGCCTCGAGCAGCGGTTCTTCGGCCTTCTCGGTCCCAACGGGCCGCTGCCGCTGCACATGACGGAGTACGTGCGGGAACGCCTGCTGCACAACGGGGACGCCACGCTGGCGCGGTTCCTCGATCTCTTCCACCACCGGCTCGGGCTCTTCTTCTACCGTGCGTGGGCCGAGGCGCGCCCCACCGTTCACCAGGACCGACCCGGCGAGGATCGGTTCACCGTTTACGTTGGATCGCTGGCCGGGCACGGGCTGCCCGGCTCGCGCGCTCGCGACACGGTGCCCGATCATGCCAAGCGGTTCTTCGTCGCGCATCTGGCGCGGGGCCCGAAGAACGCCGAGGGCCTGGCGTCGATCCTGGAGGGCTTCTTCCGGCTGCCCACACGCGTCGATCAGCTCGAGGTGGGCTGGCTCGCGCTGCCAAAGGACCAGCGAACCGCGCTGGGTGGCGCATCGCGGCTCAGCGGCATGCTCGGCCAGGACACGGTCGTCGGCGAGCGGGTCCGCGACGTCCAGAGCCGGTTTCGTATCGTGATGGGGCCCATGGATCTCGACCGCTTCGGCGATTTCCTGCCGGGGCGCCCGAGCCTCGAGCGACTCAGGGATTGGGTTCGCAACTATGTCGGGTTCGAGTTCGATTGGGACGTCCAGCTCGTCCTGTCCCGCGACGAGGTGCCGGGCATCCTCCTGGGCCGCGAGGGTCAGCTGGGCTGGACGACGTGGCTGGGCGCTCGGCGAGCGGCCACGGACGCCGACGATCTGACTTTGGCACCGGAGCGCTCGCGGCCGCGTCCGACGACTCTGGCGGCGGCATAAGAGAGGACGACCTATGGCGGAGATCAGCCGTGCGACCCTGTTCGGCAAGCTCAACCCGATCATGTTCAAGGCCGCCGAGGGGGCCGTCACCTTCTGCAAGCTTCGGGGCAATCCGCACGTCGAGCTGGTGCACTGGCTCTTTCAGATCATCAACCTCCCGGATTCGGACATGCACCGGATCCTGCGTCACTTCGAGATCGACAGCGCGCATCTGGTGCGGGATTTCCAGTCCATGCTGGAGAGGCTGCCGCGCGGCGCCTCGACCATCGAGGACTTCGCCGAGCACCTGCCCGACGCGGTCAAGGAGGGCTGGATGTACGCCACCCTCCTGTTCGGCGAGGCGCAGGTGCGCAGCGGCTACCTCCTGGTCGGGCTTCTCAAGACCACCCGCCTGCGCGATGTGCTCTACCGGATCTCCCGGGAGTTCGAGAAGGTGAAGGTCGAGACGCTGACCGAGGACTTCGCGCGCATCGTCAAGGGCTCGCCGGAAGACGCCCAGGGTGCGAGCGACGGCTTCGCGGCGGGCACGCCCGGCGAGGCGAGCCAGGCCATCCCGCCGGCCGCCATGGGCAAGCAGGAGGCGCTCAAGCGCTTCGCCTCCGATCTCACGGCGCGGGCGCGCGCGGGCCAGATCGATCCGGTCACGAGCCGCGACGAGGAAATCCGGCAGGTCATCGACATCCTGATGCGGCGGCGCCAGAACAATCCCATCCTCACCGGCGAGGCCGGCGTGGGAAAGACCGCCGTCGCCGAGGGCTTCGCGCTGCGAATCGCCAAGGGCGACGTGCCGCCCTCGCTGAAGGACGTGCAGCTCTGGGTCCTGGACGTCGGGCTGCTCCAGGCCGGCGCCAGCATGAAGGGGGAATTCGAGAACCGGCTGCGCTCGGTCATCGACGAGGTGCAGGCCTCGGCGAAGCCGATCATCCTCTTCATCGACGAGGCCCACACGCTGATCGGCGCGGGCGGCGCCGTCGGCACCGGTGACGCGGCCAATCTGCTGAAGCCCGCGCTGGCTCGCGGCACCCTCCGGACCATCGCGGCCACGACGTGGGCCGAGTACAAGAAGTACATCGAGAAGGACCCGGCCCTCACGCGCCGGTTCCAGGTGGTACAGGTGCTCGAGCCGAGCGAGTCGAAGGCGCTCTTGATGCTGCGCGGCGTCGCCTCGACGCTCGAGAAGCATCACCGCGTGCAGCTCCTGGACGAGGCGCTCGACGCGGCGGTCAAGCTGTCGCACCGGTACATCCCGGCCCGTCAGCTTCCCGACAAGGCCGTGAGCCTGCTCGACACGACGTGCGCCCGTGTGGCGGTGAGCCAGCACGCGACGCCGCCCGAAGTCGAGGACTCGCGCAAGCGGATCGAGGCGCTCGAGACGGAGCTGGAGATCATCGCGCGCGAGGACGCGACGGGGTTCGAGACCGGCTCGCGGCGCGCCGATGCGGAGGGGTTGCTCAAGGCGGAGAAGGAACGGCTGGCCGGCCTCGAGCAGCGCTGGGCCGATGAGCGGGCGCAGGTCGACAAGATCCTCGAGCTCCGCCGTCAGCTCCGCGACGAGACCGAGACCAAGGAGCCCGCGGTCCGCGAGGCGCGCCTGGCCGAGCTGCGCGAGCTCCAGGCCACCCTCGCCAAGGCGCAGGGCGACTCGCCGCTGATCCTGCCGAGCGTCGACGCCCAGGCGGTGGCCGCCGTCGTGTCCGACTGGACCGGAATCCCGGTGGGCCGGATGGTCAAGAACGAGGTCGAGGCGGTGCTGAAGCTTACCGACACCCTCGGCCAGCGCGTCGTGGGCCAGCGGCACGGCCTCGAGGTGATCGCCAAACGCGTCCAGACATCGCGGGCGCGTCTGGACAACCCCGAGAAACCGATCGGGGTGTTCCTCCTGGTTGGGCCGTCGGGCGTGGGCAAGACGGAGACGGCGCTAGCGCTCGCCGAGTCGCTCTACGGCGGCCAGGAGAACGTGATCACCATCAACATGAGCGAGTTCCAGGAGGCCCACACCGTCTCCACGCTCAAGGGCGCCCCGCCCGGCTACGTCGGCTACGAACGGTGAGGCGTGCTGACTGAAGCCGTCCGCCGTCGGCCCTATAGCGTCGTTCTGCTCGACGAGGTCGAGAAGGCGCACCCTGACGTCCACGAGATCTTCTTCCAGGTCTTCGACAAGGGGTTCATGGAGGACAGCGACGGCCGCTACATCGACTTCAAGAACACGATCATCCTGCTCACCTCCAACACCGGGACCGATCGGATGATGGCGCTCTGCAAGGACCCGGAGCTCCTGCCGGATCCCGAAGCGCTGGCGAAGGCAGTGCGCGAGCC
>QHSM01000482.1:0-10992 GCA_003221595.1 Candidatus Rokuibacteriota bacterium
ACGGGCGCGGCGCAAGCGGGTCTGCGCGAGGGTGACGTGATCGTGCGCCTCGCCGGGACCTCCGTCGGCGGACTGGAGGACCTGCGGGCCGTGATCCGCGCCCGCCGGCCCGGCGACATCGTTTCGGTGCTCTACCTGAGGGACGGCGAGCCGTACACGACGTCCGCGACGCTGGGAACCCGGATTGACTGACCGCCACCGCACACGAGGAGTCACGAATGGCCCACGCTGACGTGACCCGCGCCCCGACCCTCGTCGAGATGATGCGGCAGCGCGCGGAGCTCACCCCGGACCAGCAATACTTCCACCTCTTCGACGAGACCGTCACGTACGAGCGGCTCTGGAGCCGGAGCGCGCGATACGCCGCGGGGCTGACGCGCGCGGGCGTGCGGGCCGGCGACAAGGTCTGCCTCATCTACCCGACGTGCGCCGAGTTCTTCTACACCTTCTTCGGCGCGCAGCGGATCGGCGCCGTGCCGGTCCCGCTCTATCCCACGCTCGGCGTGGAGACGACCGCCAACATCTTCCGCGACTCCGAGGCGGTCGCGGTCGCGACCATCGGCTGGTTCCGCATGGGCGTCGACGAGAGCCGGGCGCTCGCTCCGAACGTGGAGATCGTGGTGGAGCCGCCCGATCTCGACGTGGACGCGGCCCCGCCGCCGCTGGCCGACGCGGGGGCCGACGACCTGGCGTTCCTGCAGTACACGTCGGGCAGCACGGGGCATCCGCGTGGCGTGATGCTCACCCACAAGAACGTCGTGTCGACCATCCACTTCATGGCCGAAGCGGCCGGCATTACCGTCGAGGACCGCGTCGTCTCGTGGCTGCCGCTCTATCACGACATGGGGCTCATCGGCTGCGCGTTCACCCCGCCGCTCACGGGGACGCCGATCTGGCTGCTGCCGCCGGACCTCCGCAACCCGCGGCAGTGGCTCACGCTCATGACCGAAATCCGGGCGACCTTCACCGTCTCGCCCGACTTCGGCTACCGCAACTGCGTGCGCAACGTCCGCGATCGGTCGGGCATCGACCTCTCGAGCCTCAAGGCCGCCCTCTCCGGCGCCGAGCCCGTGCGGTCCTCCACCATCGACGCGTTCGAGTCGCACTTCGGCATCAAGCGGATCATCTCGCCCTGCTACGGGCTCGCCGAGGCGACGCTGGCCGTCGCCATCTGGCCGCGAAGCGTACCCCTCCGGCTCGATGGGGGCGGGAAGTTTCTCTCGGTCGGTCAGCCGTGCCGGGGCGTATCGCTGCGCATCCTGGCCCCGCGCGACGAGGCGCCCTCCGCCGAGCGCCCGGTCGGCGAGGAGGGCGAGATCTGCGTCAAGAGCCCGGGGGTCATGCGCGGGTACTACAACAATCCCGGCGAGACGGCCAAGGTGCTCATGTCCGGCGGCTGGCTCCGGACCGGGGACCTCGGCTTCGTCGACAGCAAGGGATTCCTCTACGTGACGGGACGGCTCAAAGACGTCATCATCCTCGGCGGCGCCAACGTGATCCCGGCCGACATCGAAGAGGTCGTCGATCGGGTCGAGGGCGTGCGCTACTCGGCGGCGGTCGGCATCGACAGCGAGCGCACCGGGACGCAGCGGCTGCACGTCGTCGCCGAGGTGCGGAGCGAGAGCGCGTCCCCCGACGATTACCATCACCTCACCCGCGAGATCACGAGCCGCGTCCACAAGGCGCACGGCCACCGGCCGGCGCGCGTCATCCTCGTCCGCTCGAGCACGATTCCGAAGACCTCGAGCGGCAAGATCCAGCGCTCCCGGCTCGTGCAGATGATCCAGGAGGGTGAGCTCGACGAGCGCATCGTCTACGGCGACGACTAGCCCGACGGAAAATGTCGGCCAACCTTCAGTTCGGTTGTCATCTCCCGGTTTACGGTCCCGCCGCCACCCGCGAGGTACTCCTCGGCTTCGCGCGCCGCGTGGAAGCCCTGGGCTACGACTCGCTCTGGGCGAGCGACCACATCGTCATTCCGTATTCGATCGCGTCGCGCTATCCCTACAGCCCCACCGGTGACTTTCCTCTCTCGCCGACCACCAGCTTCCTCGAGCCCCTGGTGGCGCTGGGGCTCGTCGCGGGCGTGACCGAGCGCATTCGCCTGGGCACGACCGTGCTGGTCCTGCCCCATCGCCACCCGGTCCTGGCCGCCAAGATGCTCGCGACCCTCGATCACCTGGCGCCGGGCCGCGTCGTCCTCGGCGCCGGTGTCGGCTGGATGAAGGAGGAGATCGAGCTCTTCGGCGTGCCCCACGCGCGCCGGGGCGCCTGGAGTGACGAGGCGATCCGGGTCATGAAGGCCTGCTGGCGTGACGAGCGCGTCGCGCACCGCGGCGAGTTCTTCCGCTTCGAGCCGCTCGGCGTGGCGCCGAAACCCGCGCGCGGCACGATTCCCGTGTGGATCGGCGGCCACACGCCGCGCGCGCTCCGGCGCGTCGCCGAGCTCGGGGACGGCTGGCACGCGGCGTTCCCCAGCGCCGAGAAGATGAAAGCCGGGCTCGCGGACCTGGCGACGGCGTGTCGGAAGGCCGGCCGCGACGTCGACTCGCTCACGATCAGCGCGCGGGTCGGCCTGCCGGCCCGTCAGGACGCCGACGCCCTCGTGCGCGAGATCCGCGAGCTCGCCGCCCTCGGGGTGAGCCACGTCATCCTCGAGTCGCGCGTGCGCGACCTCGACGACCTCACGACGATCTACGAAAAGTTCGCGAAGGACGTCCGGCCGCGGGTCTGACGCCGCCGGCTCACCACCACACAGGAGCCAACCATGCCCGTCTCATTCGAGCGACGCGACGCCATCGGCATCGTCACCCTGAGCCGCCCCGAGTCCCGTAACGCCTGGGGCACCGACTTCAACGAGGGCATCGCCCGCGCGTTCGCCCAGATGGAGGAGGACGACGCGATCCGGTGCGCCGTCCTGACGGGCGACGATGCCGGGGGGGCCTTCTCGGCCGGCGCGAACCTCAAGGACCGGCGGACGCACACGATGGACTCGGTCGGCGACTTCGTCAAGAGCATCTCCCGGCGCCGCGGCCGGCCGTTCGAGGTGCTCTCGAGCTTTCCCAAGCCGATCGTCGGCGCCGTCAACGGCTACGCGGTCGGCATCGGCTGCATCATCACCTTCTGCTGCGATCTGCTGGTCGCCTCCGAGCGCGCGGAGTGGCGGCTGCCGCAGGTCGGGCTCGGCATTCTTCCCGCGTACGGCGGCAGCACGCGCCTGGCGCGCTGGGTGGGCAAGGGCCATGCGATGCGGCTGGCGCTCGGCTTTCCGCTGACGGCGCAGGAGGCCTACCGCATCGGGCTCGCGCAATGGCTGGTGCCCCACGGCAAGCTGATGGACCAGGCGCTCGAGGTGGCGGGCCACGTCGCGTCGCTGCCGCCGCTGGCGGCGCGGCTCACCAAGGAATCGCTGCTGGCCGGCCTGGACATCCCCAACCTGGCCGACGCGTCGCTGGTCGATCTCTACCGCTTCGCGACCCTCGAGCTGACCGAAGACAAAGCGGAAGGCCACGCGGCGTGGCGCGAGAAGCGCAAGCCGGCGTTCCGCGGGCGTTAGGGGACCCGCGGGTCAGATCTTCTCGCCGAGCTTCGCCCAGTCCTCGAGGAACTTCTTGAGGCCGATGTCGGTCAGCGGGTGCTTCATGAGCTGCTCGAGCACCGCGAACGGCAGCGTCACGACGTGGGCGCCGGCCTTCGCAGCGTCGATGACGTGAAGCGGGTTGCGGATCGAGGCCGCGAGCACCTGCGTCTTGAACCCCTGGACCCGGTAGATCTCGCAGATGTCCCGGACCAGGTCCATGCCGACGTGCGCGATGTCGTCGAGGCGGCCGAGGAAGGGGCTGATGTAGACGGCGCCGGCCTTCGCGGAGAGGAGCGCCTGGGTCGCCGAGAAGCAGAGCGTCTGGTTGACGCGGATTCCCTTGCCGGAGAGGTACTTCACCGCCTTGAGCCCGGCCTTGGTGAGCGGGCACTTCACGACGGCGTTGGGCGCGACCTGCGCCAGCTCCTCGCCCTCCTTCACCATGCCCTCGAAGTCGGTCGCCACCACCTCGAGGCTCACGTCGCCGGGGACGATCGAGCAGATCTCCTCGACGAGCGGCCGGAACGGACGCTTCTCCTTGGCGATCAACGAGGGGTTGGTGGTCACGCCGTCGACGACGCCCAGCGCCACCCCTTCCTTGATCTCGCTGACACTCGCCGTATCGAGAAAAATCTTCATCGCGTCCTCCCTGGCAATCGGGTCAGTGTCGCTCGATAGTCACGCGCGAGCCCGCGCGCACTTTCTTGAAGACGCCGGGATCACCCTGAATCTTGCCCACGACGTTCACCGGGCTGGCGGCGCGGCACTCGTCGCCGCGACTGGCCGGCGTGGGCCCGAAGAAGATGCAGAAGGCGTGGCCGGGCGGCCAGTAGGCGAGATCGCCCAGGTCGACCACCTCGCGCGCCGCTTCGGGGGCGGCCGTCACACCGACGTCGAAATAGATCTCGTCGCCCCACGTCGAGCCCTTCGCCTCGATCGGCAGCGCATCCCAGATGACGCGCGCCGTCTTCGAGTCGTTGAGCTGCGCCTCGGCCGACACCGCCCCCGCCGTAATCCGAATCCCCCGCTCCATGCTCATGAGCAGGTTAGGCGCCGCCTCGGACGGGTGTCAAGCACGCACGGCACCGCCGCGCCGAGAGCATGGTTGACGGCAGGCGCCGGTCGATGGGGTGTCCAGAACATGCGGCACCGTCGGGCCGGGAGCGGGGTTGGCGGCGAGCGCGGCGGGGGGCGAAGGGACCCGTTCCCGCCCAGCGGCGACGGACGCGCTGCGCCCGGATGGAGCCCAGCCGCATCGGAGCAGCGCAAGCGTGCCGCGTGGTCATCTCGACCCCCGCCGCGCCCGCCGCCAGCCGCGCTCCCGGCCCGGCGCCGCTAAGCGCTGCGCTGATACTCAGCGAGCGCGGCGTCGAGCGTTGCGCGATCAGCGACCGCGGACCAGGCTTCGCCCTCGACCGCCAGCGCCCCGGCGCACGCGGCGGCGGCCGCGGCCTGCCAGGGGTCGCCCTCGCGCTGATACTGGATGAGGAACGTCGCCGCGAAGACGTCGCCGGCGCCGGTCGGATCGACCTCGCGCGCCGGCCGCGGGTGGACCTCGTATCGCTCTCCGTTGACGAACAGCAAGGCGCCGTCGCGGTCCGCCGTCAGGACGCCGATGGGCACGCGCTGGAACCACGCGACGACCTCGGTCTCCTGTCCGCGGATGTCCTCGCGGCTCAGGAACAGGGCCTGCACCGACTGCAGCAGGCGCTCCGGCGAGCGCCAGGGACGGGGCACGACGAGCCCATCGGGCTTCACCTGCCGCAGCCACCCCTGCGCCGCCGCGGCCACGGCGCCGTCGGTGAAGAGCGTCGCGATCATCGGATCGACTTCGTCCACCACCGGCGCCAGCAGGGCCAGCGACGCGCTCCGCCAGTCGTCCGGGACGTCGTCCAGCGTCAGGGGCCCGGCGACCGCGCGGACGTGGGACACCCGCCCGCCGGGGTCGGGCCGGTGCTCGAAGCGCGTCGTGTCGGCGGCCGGCACGCTGACCACCTCGATCTTGGAGGGAATCACGTCCAGCGGAAAATCGTCACCGTGACTCGTGAGGATCCCGACGGAGAGCCCGAGCCGATGCGCGGTGACGGCCGCGTAGAGCGCGGAGCCGCCCGGACGCGTGGCCTCGCCGATGCGGTCGAGGGTCACGTGTCCGACGGCGACGAAGTCAGGCGCGCTCAGTCGCCGCCCCACCGCGCCTTCACGGCGTCGCGGTCGACGCCGCCGTCCGCCGTGCGCGGCAGAGCCTCGGTGAAGGCGACCCGGCTCGGGCGCTTGAAGCGAGCGATCTTCGAGACGACGAAGTCGCCGACCTGCTGGGTCGTGTAGCGGTCGGCCGGCCGCACCTCCACGACCGCCTTGACGGCCTCGCCCCACTTGACGTCGGGAACGCCGAACACGCACGCGCCGCTGACGCCGTCCATCTGGACGATCACCGCCTCGACCTCGGCCGGATACACGTTCTCGCCGCCCGACTTGATGAGCTCCTTCTCGGGCTTGCGGCGGACGTAGTAGAGCCAGCCGTCGTCGTCGAACCGGCCCACGTCCCCGGTGTGATGCCAGCCGTTGCGCAGGGTGTAGGCGGTGACGTCGGGCTGGCCGAAGTAGCCCTGGAACACCACCGGACCGCGCACCACGATCTCGCCGGCGGTCCCCACCGGGACGTCGCGATCGTAGTCGTCGACCAGACGCACCCGGCACACCGCGATGGGCTTGCCGGCCGCGCCCGGCTTGTCGCGCACGCGCTGGATGCTGACGAACCCGCTCGTCTCGGACTGGCCGAAGCCCGTCCAGAACTGCGCCGGCGTCTGATCGTGCAATCGCTGGATGGTCGGCGGCGCGTCCAGACCCGAGACGTGCTTGAGGCTCTCCAGCTTGCTGCCGAGCTTGTCCGCCGCGTCGAGGAGGTTCGACAGCACCGGCGGAAAGTCCGAGACGTGCGTGATGCGATGCGCGTCGATCAGGCGCACCGCCTCCTCGGCATCGTAGCGGGCCACCAGCACACAGGCTCCGCCCGCGTGCAGGTGCGCCACGAGGTTCCCGAGCGCGGTGACGTGGAACAGCGGCAGCGCCAGAAGGTAGCGGTCCGCGTCCGTGAAGCCGAGGCTCGCCGCCACGACGAGCGAGGCGGTGATGACGTTCGCGTGCGTGAGCACGGCGCCGCGGGGAATCGCGTCGACCGCCGCCGTGGAGATGACCGCGAAGGGGTCGTCGCCGGATACGTCCTCGACGGGGGGTGGCGGGCCGTCGCGATACAGCGTCGACAGCGGGGTGAAGCCCGGCGCCGGCGCCTCGCCGAGCTGGTACCAGTGCGCGACGGCGCGCTGGGTGCGGGGCCAGTCGCCCACCACGGGCAGCGTGGACGCGTCGGCCACCAGCATCTTCGGCGCGGCCCGCTCCAGCACCCGCTCGACTTCCGGCGCCGTGAGCCGCCAGTTGATGGGATACGCGACGAGGCCCTGGCGCGCGCAGGCCCCGTACAGATCGACATAGGCGGCGTCGTTCTGCGCGAGGACGCAGATTCGATCGCCCTTTGACAGGCCCAGCCCCGCCAGCCCGGTGGCCAGCGAGTCCGCCCGCTCACGAAGCTGGCGGAACGACCATTCTCGCGGCCCCTGGATCAGCGCGGGAGCGTCGGGCGCGAGCGCGGCGCCCCGCACCAGCATGTCGTAGACCGTGAAGGCCTGGGCGCCCATTTCCCTACTGGCCGACGATATCCGCCTTCATCGGCGCGAGCGCGCCCAGCAGCTCGCTCTTGGACTGGGCGCCGACGTTGTTCTTGTCGAGCGCCTTGACGAGATTCTCGACGGTCGCGTTCCACTCCGCTTCGCTGATCTTCATGCCCTTGTGCGCGGTCTTCATGTCGCGACCGAGGTAGGAGCACGGCCCGCCGGTCGCGTCGCAGATCTGATCGGCGAGGTTCGACTTCAGCTTCTCGATCTCCGGCCCCTTCATATCCTTGAACCGGGCGTTGACCCGGCTGTCGGCGGCCATGTTGGTGACGAAGTCGCCGACGACGATGGAAATACCTTCGCGCCCACCCAGGCGCTTGTACAGCGTCGGCGGCGGCGACTCACTCGTCGCGCACGCGGCGAGGTTCAGCGTGGCGATGAGCAGGACCAGCCCTACCAATCCGGTGAGTCGCATTGCGTCCGCTCCTCCTCTAGGAGAGCCAGCGTTTACGACGCTTGTAGTGCTTGACGTCCCGGTACGACCGGCGGGCGCCCACCTCGGTGAGACCGAGGTAGAACTCCTTGATGTCGGCATTCTCGGTGAGGGCCGCCGCAGTGCCTTCGAGCACGATCCGTCCGTTCTCCATCACGTAGCCGTGCTCGGCGATGGTCAGCGCCAGCGCGGCGTTCTGCTCGACCAGCAGGACCGTCAGCTTCTCCTGCCGATTCAGCTGCTGCACGATGCCGAAGATCTCCTCGACGAGCATCGGCGCCAGCCCGAGCGACGGCTCGTCCAGCAGCATGACGTGCGGGTTCGCCATCAGCGCGCGGCCGATCACGAGCATCTGCTGCTCGCCACCGGAGAGATAGCCCGCCTGGACGCCGCGGCGCTCCTTGAGACGCGGGAAGTATCCGTAGACCCGCTCGATCCCGGCCGCCACGCGCTGCCGGTCCTTCTGGATGTGCGCCCCCGCGATCAGGTTCTCCTCGGTGGTCAGGTGCTCGAAGACCCGCCGGCCTTCGAACACCTGCACGATGCCGCGCCGGACCACCGCGTGCGGAGGCAATCGATCGATCCGCTCGGTCTTGAACTCGATGGAGCCCTTCGTGACGTCGCCGCGCTCGGACCGCAAGAGGCCCGAGACGGCCTTGAGCGTCGTGGTCTTGCCGGCGCCGTTGGCGCCGAGCAACGTCGTGATCCCGCCCTCGCGGACGTTGAGCGACACGCCCTTGAGGACGAGGATCACGCCGTCGTAGATGACCTCGACGTTGTTGAGGCTCAGCATGGCCGACGGCCTACTTCTTGGCGCCCGCCTCCTTGATGTGCTTGGCGACCACGTCCTGGTAGGCGGCATACCAGTCCGTCACCTTCACGAACTTGCCGTCCTTCACCTGCCAGATCTGCACGAGCCCGCCACCCTCGTGGTCGTTCGGCGTGATCTTGAGCGGCGGCACCAGTCCGCCGAGCGTGAAGTTCGAGATCTTCTCGAACCCCTTCTTGACGTCCTCGCCGGTGATCTTGCCGTCGGGCTTGGCCTTCAGCGCGTTTCGAATGGCCTCGACGTGCAGCGCGGCGATGAGCACGCCCCGGTTGTAGAACACCGTGGACGCCATCTCCTTGGGCGCCGGCTTGCCCTGCTTCTTGTACATCTCTCGGATCTCATTGAGCACCGGGTAGTCAGGGCCCACGCCCGCGAACTGCATGACGTAGTACCCTTCGGCCACCGCGAAGCCGCCGGCCCCCTCGATGTTGGCCTCGCCGGCCCCCCACACGAACGAGACGAACTTCTTCAGCGGGTAGCCGACCCGCTTGAACTCCTTGATCGACACCGACGGCGCGCCGCCGAAGAGGTGGCCGATCACGAAGTCCGCCTTGTACCGCTGCGCGATGTCGAGCACCTGGGCGCCCATCTCGACGCCGGGCGGCGGCACCGCGAAGGTCTTGAGCTGGAAGCCTTCCCGGACGGCGACATCCTCGAGCACCTCGATCGGCTCCCGGCCGGCCGGGTTGTCGTAGAAGATGAACGCGATCTTCTTGCCCTTGAGGCTGCCGCCGAGCTGCTTCTTCACGAAGTCCACCGCCGCGGCCCCCTGCGACCAGTAGGTGGCGGCGATGGGGAAGATGTACGGGTACCGGATGCCGTCGGCGGCGGCGGCGCTGCCGAAGCCCGGCGAGGTGCCGGGGATCCGGTCCTCGGTGAGCTTGGCCGCGAGGGCGTAGATCTGGGGCGTGCCGTAGACGGCCATCGTCACGGCCCCGTCCTTCTTGTGACGCTCGTAGGACTCGACGGCGGGCGGCACCTTGTACTCGTGATCGATCTCGAGGGCCTTGAGCTGGCGCCCCTCGACTCCGCCCTTGGAGTTGACCAGCGCGATGTAGTCGTGAAAGCCCGGGCACAGGACCGTGCCGACGATCTGGGTCGGTCCGGTCCGGTCGCACTGCACGCCGATGACGACCTCACCCTTCGACTGGGCATGAGACGGCGCGGCCGTCAGCAGGCTGCCCGCCGCCAGCACCAGCGCCGTCGCGATCGCGAGAATGCCTCTCATGAACGCTCTCCTTTCATGCGTACACGTCAGTACGCGAACGGCCAAACCCGGAAATAGCTTCGGATATTCCGCCACAGACGGTTCAGCCCCTCCGGCTCCACGATCAGGAAGAAGATGATGAGGGCGCCGAACATCATGAGGCGGAGGTTGGGGATCAGGTTGAGCACGGTCTGCTGCGAGAAGAAGATGCCGCCGAACGCCTCCATGCTGTAACGGATGACGATCGGCAGCAGGGTGACGAAGATCGCCCCGAAGATCGAGCCGAGCACCGAGCCGAGCCCGCCGATGATGATCATCGCCAGGTAGTCGATGGACACGCCGATCTGGAACTGCTCGTAGTTGGCGATGCCGAGGAAATAGGTGTACAGCACGCCGGTGACGCCGGCGTAGAACGACGAGATGGCGAAGGCCAGGAGCTTGTAGCGGAAGATGTTGATGCCGATGATCTCGGCGGCGATGTCCTGGTCGCGGATGGCGATGAACGCGCGCCCGACCCGCGTGCGCATGAGATTCATCGTGCCGATGATGGCGAGGACGACGAACACCAGCAGGAAGTAGTACATCTCCCGCTGGCTCGACAGGACCAGCGGGCCCAGTCGCGGCCGCGCGACCTCGATCGAGGCCTGCACGCCGCCGCTGATGAACGTCACGTGGTTGATCGTCCACTCGATGATGAGCTGGCCGGCCAGCGTCGCGATGGCCAGATAAAGGCCCTTGATGCGCAGCGACGGGATGCCGACGATGGCCCCGATCAGTGCCGCCATGAGGCCGCCGGCCAGGAGATTCACCGGCCAGGGCGAGCCGAGCCGGTTGGCCAGGTTCGCCGCGGTGTAGGCGCCGACCGACATGAACGCGCCGTGGCCGATCGAGACCTGTCCCGTGTAGCCGACCAGGATGTTGAGGCCGAGCGCGCCGATGATCGCGATCCAGACGAGGTTGGCGACCGACAGGAAGTATTCGTGCAGGGTGAGCGGGATGACCAGGAAGAACAGCACCGCCACCGCCGCCACCGTCCATCGCGCGATCGGCAGCGGATAGAGCCCCATATCCGCCTCATACGTCGTCTTCAGCACCCCGCACTCGCGCTGAATCATCGCCCGTTCACCGGTCGCATCGGCAGGGGGCGGGGGCTCGCGGGAGGGGTCGAGACGACCACGCGGCACGCGTGCGCTACTTGTTTGTGGCTGGGCTCCA
>QHSM01000482.1:11104-14021 GCA_003221595.1 Candidatus Rokuibacteriota bacterium
GGGGAGAGGGGGCTTGGGATCCGTTCCCTCCAAGCGTGCGGCGGGCGCATTGCGCCGGGGTGGAGCCCAGCCGCAGAACGGCTTGCGCACGCGTGCCGCGTGGTCCCAGCACCCCTCTCCCCGCCCCGCCGCCACGCCCCCAGCCCGGTGATGAGTGCGCTCATACGCGCTCGATGATGCGTTTGCCGAAGATGCCGTAGGGCCGGATCATCAGCGCGAGGATCATGAGGACGTAGGGCGCAAAGTCCTTGGTGCCGCCGCCGACGAACGGATCGACGTAGCCGGCCGCGATGTTCTCGACGACGCCCACGATGAGACCGCCGATGATCGCGCCCGGGATCGAGTCGAGACCGCCCAGGATGACCACCGGGAAGACCTTGAAGCCGACCAGCGCCAGGTTCACATCGACGCCCAGCAGGTTGCCCCAGAGGATGCCGCCCAGCGCCGACACGATGCCGGTCATCGCCCACGCCACGCCGAAGTAGCGCTCGACGTCGATGCCCATGGCCATGGCGACTTGCTGGCTGTCGGCCACCGCCCGCATCGCGATCCCCTTGCGCGACCGGAGAAAGAACCAGCCGAAGCCGGCCAGGAACGCCAGGCTCACCCCGGCGCCCAGGATCTGGATCGGCGGGATGAAGAGCGGGCCCAGCATGAACGGCTCGTCGCGGATCGGCAGCGGCAGCGGCTTCGTGCCCGAGAAGATCGTGAACGGCCCGAGCCCGCGCAGAATCGACGCCAGCCCGATGGTCGCCATGACCACGGCGATCACCGGCCGGCCGATGAGCCTGCGCAGCATGACGCGCTCCAGGACGAAGCCGAAGGCGATCAGGCTCGCCAGCGCGAGCAGGACGGCCAGCCACAGCGGCGCGCCCCACACCATCAAGACCCCCGCCGCCACGAAGCCCGCGATCATGACGAACTCGCCCTGCGCGAAGTTGATGGCGTCGGTCGCCTTGTACACGAGCACGAAGCCCAGCGCGATCAGCGAATACATGAGCCCGATCAGCAGCCCGTTCGACATCAGCAGGAAGAAGAAGCCGAGCTCTTCAGGCACGCGCGGTCACCTGCGCGTCGACGTCTTCCACCCGCACGCGCGACTTGAGGGTGGCCTGGCGGCCGTCCTCGTAGGTGATGGTGGACGCGAGCTCCACGTCGTGGCCGCCCGAGTAGAACGCGTCGATGACCGGCTGGTACTTCTCGGCCACGAAGCGTCGCCGCACCTTGCGGGTGCGCGTCATCTCGGCGTCGTCGGCCTCGAGGTCCTTGGCCAGGAGCAGGAACCGGCGAATCTTCGAGGCCTCCGGCAGCGTCTCGTTGCCCTTGCGGATCTCCTCACGGATGAGGTCGCGGACCTCGGGCTTCTGGCTCAAGTCCGCGTAGCTCGTGTAGGCGAGCCCGCGCCGCTCGGCCCAGTTCCCCACCGTGTTGAGATCGATGGCGATCATGGCGGTGACGAAGGCGCGCTCGTGGCCGAAGGCGACCGCCTCGCGGATGAACGGGCTGAACTTCAGCTTGTTCTCGATGAACTGCGGGGCGAACGGCGTGCCGTCCCGGAGGGCGCCGACGTCCTTGGCCCGATCGATGATGACCAGGTGGCCGCGCGGATCGACGAAGCCCGCGTCGCCGGTGCGGAACCAGCCGTCGGCGTCGATGACCTCGCGCGTGGCCTCCTCGTTCTTGAGGTAGCCCTTGAAGATGACGGGGCCGCGGACGAGCACCTCTCCGCGATCGGCGATCTTGACCTCGATGCCCGGGCACGGCCGGCCGGCGGTCGTCGGGTTCGCCTCGCTGCTCGGCTGCAGCGACACCAGGCCCGTCGTCTCGGTGGAGCCGTAGACCTGCTTCAGGTTGACGCCGATCGACCGGAAGAAGCGGAACGTGTCGGGGCCGAGCGGCGCGCCGCCGGTGAGCGCCCACCTGGTCCGTCGCAGGCCGAGCTGGTCGCGGATCGGCGTGTAGACCAGCACTTCGCCGAGCATGCAGGCCAGACGCAGCCCGAGCGGGATGGGCTTGCCGTCGGCTCGCAGGATCTCGGCTCGCTCGGCGGCGGCGCGGAATCGCTCGAAGATCCAGCGCTTGAAGGCGGGCGCGTCGGCGGCCTTCACCTGAACCCCCGTCAGCATGTTTTCCCAGATGCGAGGCGGCGCCAGCACCGTCGTCGGTCCGAGCTCGCGCAGGTCGCGCTGCACCGTCTCCGGGCTCTCCGGGCAGTTGGAGCAAAAGCCGACCACGAGGCTCAGGAACAGGGTGTAGGCGGCGTCGCCCGCCCACGCCATCGGCAGGTAGGCGAGCGCGTTGTCCTCCGGGCGAACGTCATCGGCCTTACGGAACGCCTCCGCGAGGGCGAGCGCGTTGGCGTGCGTCAGCATGACGCCCTTCGGGTTGCCGGTCGTTCCGGAGGTGTAGCAGATGATGGCGACGTCTTCCGGCTTCCCCTTCTCGATCTCGGCCTCGAAGTACGTGGAGTGCCGGGTCGCGAACGAACGCCCGAGCTCCTGGACGTCCTGGTAAGAGCGGAGCCAGTCGTGCTTGTAGCGCAGCAGGCCGCGCGGGTCGTCGTAGACGACGAGGCGCAGCGCCGGGAGCTGGTCGCGGAGGCCCAGCACCTTGTCCACCTGCTCCTGATCCTCGGCGACGATCACCGCGCACTCGGCATGATTCCAGACGAAGGCGAGCTCCTTGGCGATCGAGTCCTGGTAGACCGGCACCGGCACCCCGCCCAGGCACTGCGCGGCAACCTGGGCCCAGTAGAGCCGCGGGCGGTTGTCACCGATGACCGACAGCCGCTCGCCGCGCTTGAAGCCGAGTGCAGCGAGCCCCAGGGCGAACTCGCGGACCTGGTCGTGGTACTGGCCCCACGTCCAGGTCTGCCAGATGCCGCGGTCCTTCTCACGAATCGCCGGCCGGTCGCGCA
>QHSM01000483.1 GCA_003221595.1 Candidatus Rokuibacteriota bacterium
GCGCCGTCGATGTCGATCGTCTCGTACCGCTGCTTCAGCTCCCGCGTCACCTCGTCGACCACGCGGAACTTCTCGCCGTCGGGGCAGGGCGCCTTGAGCTCCGGTGTCGCGCGCAGGTGGGGGATGGTCGCGAACTGGCGTGAGATGGGGCCGCCGGCGGCGGCCGCCAGGTCGATGATCTTGCACGACGCCAGAATGCCGTCGTCGACGCCGTAGTAGTTCTCGGCGAAGAACATGTGGCCGCTCACCTCACCGCCGAGCAGGATGTGGTCGTCCCGCATCTTGCGCTTGAGGTGCGAGTGGCCGGTCTTCCACATGACGGGCACGCCGCCGTGCTGGCGGATGTCGTCGACCAGCGCCTGCGAGGACTTGACGTCGAAGACGATCTTGGCGCCGGGATGGCGCGCGAGGAGGTCGCGGGCGAGCAGGATCAGGATCAGGTCGGCCTCGTGACGCTGACCGCGCTCGTCGATCAACCCGACGCGGTCCGCGTCGCCGTCATACGCGATGCCGAGATCGGCGCCGGTCTCGACCACCTTGGCCTTCAGGTCCTCGACGTTGTGCTCGTCCTCCGGATCCGGCAGGTGGTTCGGAAAGCGCCCGTCGGACTCGCAGTAGAGCTCGATCACGTCGCAGCCGAGGCGGCGCAGGAGCGCCGGGGCGTAGAGGCCGGCGACGCCGTTGCCGGCGTCGACGACGACGCGAAGACGGCGGGAGGGCCGGATCATCCCGGCGATGGTGTCGAAGTAGTCGTCGCGGGGGCTCTGCGACGTGAGCTCGCCCGCGCCGCTCTCGTAGTCGCCGCGCTCGGCGATGGCGCGCAGCGTCTGGATCTCGTCCTCGGAAAGGGGCGCGGCGCCGGGGTGAACCATCTTCACCCCGTTGTACTCGATCGGGTTGTGGCTGCCCGTGATGTTGGCGCCGCCGTCGAGCTTCCAGTGGGCGGTCGCGAAGTAGAGGATCGGCGTGGTCGAGAGACCGATGTCGACCACGCTGACGCCGGCCGCCCGCACGCCGGCGACGAACCCGCGCTTGAGCTCGTCGGAGGAGACGCGGTTGTCCTGGCCGACGGCGATCCGGCGGCCGCCGTTGCGGCGGATCAGGGTCGCGTAGGCACGCCCGATCTGACGGAAGACGTCGGCGTTGATGTCCGGGCCGACGAGCCCGCGCACGTCGTAGGCGCGGAACACGTGAGGGTTCAGCATTTGTGCGGTCCTCTCGGCTACGATATCGTGACGGCGCGGCACGCCGTCGAAGCCTGACGTTACCACAAGGAGACACGCATGGCGCTCATGGACGACGCGGAGCTGAAGGCCCGCACGAAGCGCACGAGCCAGAAGCTGTTCCACACCCTGAAGGGCGGCTCCGGCTTCGAGACGTGGAAGCGGTTCGACAAGGGGCTGGCGCGGGAGCTGTCCATATTCTTCACGGGCGTGCTCTACAGCCGCGAGGTCATCTCGCAGAAGCAGCGCGAGCTGTGCGCCGTCGCCGCGCTCACGGCCCTGCACCGGCCGAACGAGGTGCGCGCCCACATCCACGCGGCGCTCAACGTCGGCGCCACGCGGCAGGAGGTGGCCGAGGTCATCTTCCAGATGGTCACGTACGGGGGGATGCCCGTCGTGGTCGACGCGCTGGAGATTTACGGCCAGGTGCTCGCCGAGCGCGGCGAGCCGTTCCCGGCGGAGGAGCCGGCGCGGTGAGTCAGGCGGCGCTGGACGCGGCCGTCGAGGCGGCGCGGGCCGCCGGACGCGTCGCGCTGAAGTATTACCGGGGCGGCTTCGAGGTCACGATCAAGCCCGACGACACACCGGTGACCCAGGCCGATCGCGACGCGGAGCGCGTGATCGTCGAGATCCTCGGCCGCGCGTTCCCGGAGCACGGGGTGCTCGGCGAGGAGTTCGGCGGCGCGGGCTCGCGCGAGCGACGGTGGATCATCGACCCGATCGACGGCACGAAGAACTTCGTCCGCCACGTTCCCTTCTGGGCCACGCTGATCGCCCTCGAGGAGCACGGCGAGATCACGGTCGGCGTCGTCCACAATCCGGTCACCGGCGATCTCTACACGGCCCGCCGCGGTGCCGGCGCATTCCTCAACGGCGAGCGACTTCAAGTATCCGGCGAGGGGAGCCTGTCCCGCGCCTTTCTCCTGCACGCGGGTCTCGGAACGGTCCGCCAGGCCGGGCGGTGGGAGGAGTTCATGCGCCTCGTCGACGCGACCGAGCGGCAGCGAGGCTTCGGGGACTACGCGGGCTACGGCCTGGTCGCCGAAGGCAAGGCCGAGATCTACGCGGAGCTCGACCTGAAGCCGTGGGACCTGGCCCCGTGCAAGCTCCTCGTCGAGGAGGCCGGCGGCCGCTTCACCGACTGGGAAGGAAAGCCGACGATCTACTCCGGCACGGCGCTGGCGACGAACGGCCGCCTCCACGACGCCGCGCTCGCGCTGCTCCGCCGCTGACCCTCGTCATCCATCCCGGCGCGCTGGGCGACGTCCTCCTGGCGATCCCGGCGCTCCGCGCGGCGAGGCGGCGCTGGCCCGACGACGCGCTGGCTCTCGCGGCGCAGCCGAGGATCGGCCGTCTCCTGACCGCGCTCGGCGTCGTCGATCGGTCCATCGACTTCGACGCGCTCGGGCTGGCCGCGCTGTTCGAGGAGCCGGACCATCGCGGTGACCAGGCCGTATGGCCCGAGCCGTGCGCGGCCGACCTTCGCGGGGCGAGGCATCTGGTCTCGTGGTTCGGCTCCCGGGATCCACACTTCGCCCGGAGGCTCGCGGCCCTCGTACCCGGAGCGGTGGTCGCCCCGTCGGTCGGCTCCGACGGTCAGGAGGTGTGGCGCCACCTGCTGAGCACGGTCGGCGCCGCCCCGGATCGAGCGCTGCGCGAGCCGGTTTCCGCAGGGCACGAGCTCGTCGCTGCAGGTCGGCTCGCGCTCCAGCGGTTGGGCTGGGACGGCCACACCAAGCTTCTGGTCGTCCATCCCGGCGCGGGCGGTCGAGGAAAGCTCTGGGCGACCGCCGGCTTCGTCGCCGTGCTGGAGAGGCTCGCGCAGCTGCTGCCGCCGCTCGCCGTTGCGCTGCACCGCGGGCCGGCCGATTTTGAGGCGGCCGCGGCACTGTCCGCGGCGCTGCCCCGGCGAGCGATGGTGCTCGAGGAGCCCGACCTTCTCGTGCTCGCGGGGGTTCTGAGCGTTACGACGGCATATATCGGCAACGACACGGGAATCAGCCACCTTGCCGCGGCGCTCGGGGTCCCGTCGGTCGTTCTGTTCGGCATCGAACGAATCATGTGGAGACCCTGGGCCGAGCACGTCGAGCCGCAGGTGGTAACGATGCCGACTTTGAACGAGGCGGACGTGCGGCGAGCGGTCGAGAGTCTGCAGACGCTTCTCTAGAAGCAGTCGGTTGCCGGCGCCGGTCGGAGATCTGTCGCGCTCTCCTGAGGCGGAAGGTCCTGCGCCGGGGGCGCGGCGCCGCGATCCGGCTCGGTTCCGTCCGAGAGGTGAAATCGCTCGACGATGTCGTCTTGGAGATCCGGCTCTCCCCGGATGGCCATGTCGAACCAGAGGTCGTCCATGTGCATAGCCGGTTGTATAGCAGGAGGCGTGCCCCGGAAGGGCACGCGCTGAATCAATGGCTTACGGCGATCAGCTTCGAAGCGGAGCGGGCAGACTTCCGGAAGGATCCGGAGTAATGCCCGATCCGTCGGGCGGTCTAGCGCTGCCCCACGAAGTCGTCGAACGGCCCGGAGATGCGGACGACCTCGTTCACGGGCCACGCTCCGGCGCGGATCATGACGACGAACAGGTCGCCGGCCACGCCGGCCCGCCTCGTCTCGGGCGTGACCGGCGCGAAGCAGAGACTCCGGGGCGCGTCGTTCTCGGTGAAGCTGGCGAACGCCACGCGCTTGCCGTCCTGCGTGAGGATGAAAATCTGCTTCTCATGACGGTCGGCGACGAAGAGCCGGTTCGCCGGGCTGAGCCCGAAGCCGGCGGGGACGGGGCCACGATGCACGAGGCTGGAGGTCCCCTGCGGGGAGAGCTGCACGATCTCACCGGGACCCTGCTGGATCGGCGCCTCCGCGGTGCCGTCGCTGCCGACCCAGAGCCGGTCGCTGTCGTCGACGGCAAGGAGGCGCGGCCGGGTGATCGCGAGATGGCGCGGGTCGACGACCCGGCCGTCGGCGTCGAGCCGGATGACGAGGCCCTGGGCGCGATCGGCGACGTAGACGTTTCCCGAGCCGTCGACCGCGACGCCCTCGGGCTGCCGCAGGATCGGCTGGCGGCCCCGCTCCGGCGTGCCGCCGGCGAACAGCTCGGCGCGCCCGTCGATCAGGCGATAGAGCGCGCCGACTCTCCGCTCGCGGTCGAACGTCGTGACGAGCAGCTCGCGCGCGCGCCGGGTGCCGGCCACTTGCGGATTCGGCAGGGGCGGCCCGTAGAAGTAGCGCGCCTCGGTGTCGGGGGTCAGGCGCGCGCCCCCGACGGGAATCCGATAGAGGGGCGAGCGGTCGTACACCTCGCCGCCGATGTAGCGGCGGCCCGATCGAGCGAGATAGAGCGCGCCGGTCTGATCGAACGTGAGCGTGGAGGTCGAGGGAAAGCCACGGATGCCGCGCGCGGCGTCGCTGTCGAAGCCCTCGCCGGTCACGTACACCTGTGCGGAGAACCCGGCCGGCAGCAGCAGCTCCGCGGCCGCCGGCCACGGCGCCAGCACGAGCGCCAGCACGAGCAAGGATGTCCTCATCGGTCGGGCCTCTTCCAGATGTCGCGGTCGTGCATGAGCCGGATCTGGCGCTTGATCACCTTTTCGCGGTACTCGGCGTGCTTCATCGGCGCGCGCTTGAGGTAGAGGTTCTTCGGGTAGATCGGCCGCTCGTACAGGAGCTGGTAGAGCTCGGTTCTGAGATCCTTCATCCAGTTGTCCCACTGAGCCCGGGCCCGGTGGTCGCGGAGGGCCTCGACGTCGATGACGCCGCCGACGTAGGTCGAGCCGGCGCCGTAGTCCTGGCGGCCCACGATCCGCCCCTTGTAGTCGATGATGAACGAACGGCCCCCGAACGTGTCGATCGGGGTCGCCTCCTCGGGAAAGAGGTAGTAGGTCCCCATGTTCGGCGCGACGACGTACATGTTGTTGTCGAGCGCGCGGGCGCGGCTCTGGATCTCGAAGATCTCGTTGCCGGTCGCCGGGTGGGGATAGGAGGCGCGGTAGACGACCTCGGCGCCGTTCAACGCGAGCGCGCGCGCGTTCTCGGGATAGGAGCCCTCGTTCGCCATCATGATGCCGAGCCGGCCGATCTCCGTGTCGGCGACCGGCCAGAACGCGTCCAGGTTCCGGCCGTACTTCTCGATCCACCAGTCGTAGACGTCGTGGGGACAGACGGAGTGCTCCACCGGAAAGAGCGGGGAGACCTTGTAGTGCTTCAGGATGACGCGGCCGCGCGGGTTGATGATGAACCCGACGTTGAAGAAGCGGTCCTTGAGGTCGGGGTGGCGCGCCTTCGCCTGCGCCATGACGAACGCGTTGTACTCCTTCGCGATCTTGCCGAGGGCCTCGGTCTCCTCGCCGGGAATGTCGATGGCGCACTCGCGCGCGAACGTCGCGTGGTCGAGGTCGAGGACCTCGTCGTTGAAGGCCTGCAGCGCGCCCTCCGGGAAGGCGATGAGCCGGACGGGAATATCCAGGCTCGAGAGCCAGGACGCCGCCTTCACCAGGTGCGAGAGGTGCTCGAGGTTGAGCTTGATGTCGCTGCGCTTGCGGATGCCGCGCACGGTGGGAATGAGGCCCACCGCGGTATACGGCCTGATCATGCCGACGCTCCTTGCCCGTTCGCCCTCAGTGACTGGTGATGCACGTGACCTCCGTGACGCGGTTGTCGCGAAGCTCGATGGCCACCTCGAGCTGCTCGCCGTCGTTCGCCGCCCGGTAGATCACCGTGCGCCGGCCCGGCGGGGTGACGCGCTCGTGCTCCTCGTCGGGACGGCCGAACCGCGCCACCACCTCGTCGTAGGGCGTGCCGACGGAAATCAGCGTGATCAGGCTCTCGCGCGAGGGGACGGACGAGCCGTTCGTCGCCGCGGCCGCGGCCCCGAACCGCCGCCGGGCGCGCCGGCGCCGCTTGATACGCCGGCTCATGTCCGTGCTGAACATGAGCACGCCCGCGAAGTTCGTCACGAGCAGGACCAGCACGGAGATCACCACCGGCCGCCAGTTGATGCGGCCGGTGAAGTAGTGGAACAGGACTCTCAGGCTCTGGGCGGTGACGTCCTGCGACGGGAGCAGCGTGAGCGCCACCACCTCGCCGCCGGCTCGCACCCGGCTCTGGCGCCGGACCGCCGTGGACGGCGTGATCTCCTCGATCTTGAGGTGATCGGAGTCGCCGAAGTTCGCGATGAGCAGCGAGTACTCGCGGGCCAGGTGCACGACCCGGTCGCGCCGCTCGTAGTAGAGCGAGAAGAGCCCGAGCGCCGGCGGCCCCAGATCGCCGAAGCCGATGGTGATGACCTGCCGGCGGCCCCAGAAGAACTCGTCGAGCCACGTTGTCGCCTTCGGCGCGATGAGCCCGCGGAGCGGGAGCACGAGCGTCACGACCGCGAGCTGATCGGCGAGCCGCGGCGTCCACGGAATCTTGATGTACGTCACGGAGCCGGTCTGGCCGCCGGGACGGGTGTAGGCGACGTACGAGGCGAGCACATCGAGCGGCTCGCCGAGCGCGACGGTGCCCACCTGCATGCGGTCGCGGCTTCGCAGGAGCAGCCGACCGCTTCCGGTGACGGCGAAGCCCCGGCCCTCGACCTCCCGGGTCAGCTGGGGCTCCGCCAGGCCGGGCGCGGTGCTCTCGGCGACCTCGGCCGGCCACAGGAGGTACAGGTCCTGGTTGATGTCGGCCCCGCGCTGCCCCGGCTTGAGCGTGAGGCTCCAGGAGAGGTTGACGGTGACCGGCCCGAGCCCCGGGCTCACGTTGGCGACCACGAAGAGGGGGCCGATGAGGAACTCCGGGTGCGGCCGGGAGGCGAGGAAGACCTGGCCGTGACCGGCGGTGGGGGCGGCCGCGCAGAGGAATGCGGCGATCGCCACGCACGATTTGATCATGCCGCACTCCTCTGCTAAGGTCCGGCTGCGCCGGCCAGCCAAGTCGAAATCGATGCCCAGTAAACACTGTTTTCTCGACGGCGTACAGGGGAGTCCCCACTCGCGTGAGTGACGCGCTCGTCGGTGTCAGCGTGATGCCTCTCGACAACCGGCGCGACGCGCTCGTCGACGTGGCGACGACCGCCGAGCGCCTGGGCTACGACGGGTACTTCCTGCCCGAAACCTGGGCCCACGACGTCACCCTGCTGATGGCCGAGGCGGCGCTGAAGACGCGGCGCATCGTGCTGGGGACGGGCATCCTCGGCGTGTGGGGCCGGAGCGCCGGGACCCTCGCCATGGGGGCGTCGACCCTCGCCGCGATCTCCGGCGGTCGCTTCGTGCTGGGCCTGGGCGCCAGCACCGCCCAGCTCACCGAGGGGCTCCACGACGTGCCGTTCGTGGCGCCGATCGCCCGGATGCGCCGCACCGTGATCCAGGTCCGGGCGCTGGTTCGCGGAGAGCGCATCCCGCTCGCGGCGGCGAGCGCCGCCCGGCCGCTCAAGCTCAATCTGGCCCCGGCGGCCGAGCTGCCCATCTTCCTGGCCGCGCTCACCGACGAGTCGGTCCGGCTCACCGGCGAGCTGGCGGACGGCTGGCTGCCGTTCATGTACCCGCGCCGCTGTCTCGCCCAGGGCAAGGCGCTCCTGCGCGAGGGCGCCGCGCGAGCCGGCGGGGGCGAGCGGCGCGTCGCGGTCTACCCGTCGGTGCCGACGGTCGTGGCCGACGATCCGAAGGAGGCGCGCGCCGGGGTGGCGTGGTTCGTGTCCTTCTACCTCACGACGATGGGCCCGCTCTACCGCCGGTCGCTCGCGCGGCAGGGATTCGAGCGCGAGGTCGAGGCGGTGATCGCCGCGAACACGCCGCGCTTCGCGGCGGCGGTGCCGCCGGAAGCCGAGACGCTCCTGGAAGAGCTGACCGTCTTCGGCACGCCGGGCGAGGCCCGCGCGCGGCTCGCCGAGTGGCACGCGGCCGGCGCCGACATGCCGATGGTGTTCATCCGCCCGAACCTCTCGCCCGCCGAGATCGAGCGCACGCTGAGCGCGTTCGTTCCGATGCTAAAATCGCGTGGGGGCGCGCCGTGAGCGACGATCAGTCGAAGGTGACCGGGCGAGACCGCGTGGTGGCGGCCTACAAGGGCGGCTTCGCCGACCGCGTGCCCGCGTATCCGATCGCCGGCTCGTTCGCGGGCTGCCTCGACGGGCTCTCGATCGAGGAGTACTGCACCAACCCGACCCGGGCCGCGCGGGCGATGCTGAACTACTACGAGCGCTACCAGCCCGACATCATGATCGCCTTCAACGATCTCGCCAAGGAAGCGGAGGCGGTCGGCTGCCACGTGAAGTACTCGGACTACGTCGTGCCGTCGATCGATCGGCACGTCCTGCAGGACGACAAGGGCCGGCTCGCGACGCTCGAGGTTCCCGACCCCTTGAAGGACGCGCGGCTGCCGGCGTTCCTCGAGCAGTGCGCCGCGCTGTCGGCGGCCAGGCTGCCGAGCGGGCTCGGCGCGGTCCTCACCGGACCGTGGACCATCGCCATGCTCATGCGCAACCCGGAGCTCATGTGCCTGGACACGATCGACGACCCGCCATTCGTCCACGACCTGATGCGCTTCTCGACCGAGTACGCGAAGCGCTTCGGCGACGCGGTGGTCGGGACGAAGATCGGTCTGAGCTACACGGATCCGACCGCGTCGTGCTCCCTGGTGGGCCCGGACACCTACCGCGAGTTCATCAAGCCCTACCACAAGGAGCTCGTGGACTACTTCCGCGCGAAGAAGGTCGGGACGACGGTCCACATCTGCGGCACGACGCACCAGATCCACGAGGACCTGGTCGACGTGGGCTTCGTCGCCATCACCATCGACCTCGATCAGCAGGGCGATCCGGCGCTGAAGGTCGACCAGCTCGACAAGCTGGTGACGCTGGGCAACCAGCGCGGCGTGGTGGCCATCGGCAACGTGGACGTGACGATCTTCGAGCGCGCCACGAAGGCCGAGGTCGAGGCGGAGGTGCGCCGCTGCATCGACACGGTCGGTAAGCGGTCGCGCTTCGTCCTGTCGACGTCGTGCGAATTGCCGCCGCGCGCCAATCCAGATTGCGTCAAGTGGATGATGGACGCGGCCCGCGAGTACGGCCGCTACGATCGCATCCTCTCCGCCTGATCCGGCGCGTCCGGCGGCGGGTGTGTGGGAGGGGCGAGACGACCACGCGGCACGCGTTCGCTGCTCCACTCGTCTGGGCTCCATCCCGGCTCATAGCGTCCGTCGCGCGCTTTTCGGGAACGGGTCCCTTCGCCCCTCCCGCACCCCCGCCGCGGGCCGCCACGCGCCGCCTCAACGTCGAGCCTGACGCGTAAAGCCTAGAACGCGTGACGGATCTAACGCGTCAAGCTTAGGACGCGGAGAGCGTTGCCACTTGCTTGATGATGCGGACGGCGACCGGCGTGGCGCGGTTGCGCAGGGCGATCTCGTGGCGGGCGAAGGGGGTCGGGTCGAGGCCGGCGCGGGCGAGAACGTCTTCGGAGACCACGAGCTCGCAGTCGAAGTCCTTGGTGGCTTGCTCCAGGCGGGCGGCGACGTGGACCGTGTCGCCGACCGCGGTGAAGTACGTGCTGTCGCCGTAGCCCATGCGGCCCACGACGGCGTGGCCGACGTGGATGCCGATGCCCAGGCGCAGCGCCTCGACGAGCTCTCCGCTCAGCTCGCGGCTCAGGGCGTCAAGTCCTGAGATCATCGCGGCCGCCGCGGTGAGGGCCTCGCGGCAGCCGGTCTCCGGCCCTCGCTCCACGCCGAACAGCGCCATCACGCCGTCACCGGTGAACTGGTTGGCGATGCCGCCGGCGCGCTCGATCGCCGAGCCCACTGCCTGGAAGTAACGGTTGAGGAGATAGACGACGTCGTACGGCAGCCGGCGCTCGGCCATTCGCGTGAAGCCCCGCAGATCGGCGAAGAGCACGGCGACCTCCTGCTCGACGCCCTGCCGGTCGGGGCCGAGGTGGGTCGCGAGGGCGTCGCGGGCCGCCAGGAGCGGGACGACGTCC
>QHSM01000581.1 GCA_003221595.1 Candidatus Rokuibacteriota bacterium
ACTCGTCCCTGGATTCGGAGGCGGCCAGCGCCAGGGCGCCGGCGTCGGAGAGCGCCAGAGCACGGAGCGTCACAGTCCGGCCTCGCAGAAGCGGCAGGGCTCCATCCATTGCCGTTACTCCCCGTGACTACTTTCCTTTACGCGGCGCGGCCCGCAGCAGCTCGGCGAGCGTCACGTCGGCTCCTTCGTAGTGTGCAGCTTCACGAAACGGACGCGACATACTCCAGCGGAAAGCCGAGCTTGCCGAGAGCCCGCTGGAGCCGCGCCTCGTAGTCGGGATTTCGTTCATGAGATTGCGGGGCTTCACGCAGGTTGTAACAGAGGGCCGGGATCGGCGCGCCCTCCAGCGGCTGGGCCAGCACCGCCTCGGGGCGGTACTGCTCGAGACCCGGGGCAGTGTAGAGCCGCTCGAGCTCGGCATGCGTGACCGTGTAGAGCATGCCGTAGGCGCGCGCTCCCGCGGCCGGAAGCAGCGTGGCCCGCCGGCCGATCCGCAGCGCGAAGTCGTCGACATAGGCTCGCCGCGGGGTGAGGGGGGTAACACCCGCCTCGCGCAGGACGTCGAGGTCCATGTAGAGACCGTAGAAGAACGCCTCGATGCGCCGGTCGCTCATGCCGGAGGACGAGCGTACACCAGGAGCTTGACCCGTACCCTGTTGGGGGTTGACCGTTGACTTCTAATCCATCTTACTGGACACTATTTCCAGTATGGAGGATCGGGCGACGGCCACCCCCGTCACGCCGGACATCAACGCCCGCATCGCGGGCCGCGTCCGGGCGCTGCGAACGGCTCTCGGGATGACCCTCGACGCGCTGGCGGCGAAGTGCGACGTCAGCCGCTCGATGATCTCGCTGGTCGAGCGGGGGGAAAGCAGCCCGACGGCGGTCGTGCTGGAGAAGATCGCCACCGGACTCCGCGTGCCCCTGGCGACGCTCTTCGAGGACTCGAGCGCGCCCGCCAGCCCGGTGTCCCGGCGCGGCGACCGGACACCGTGGCGCGATCCGGAGTCGGGTTACGTGCGTCGTAACATCTCGCCGGCCAACTTTCCCTCTCCCATCCAGATCGTCGAGATCGTCTTGCCGGCCGGCGCCAGAGTGGCCTACGAAACCGGCGCCCGCGACGTGAGCATTCATCAGCAGATCTGGGTGCAAGAGGGAACCGTCGAGGTGACGCTCGGTCGCGTGACGCATCGCCTCGCGGAGGACGACTGCCTCGCGATGCGGCTCAACGAGCCAACCGCGTTTCGCAACCGCACGCGCAAGCCGGCGCGATATCTCGTGATCATCGCCAGCGAGCGCTCGCGCGCGCCGAGGAGATGAGCATGCCGGGCGCCGTCCGGATTCGCCGGCTGCAGACCATCGGCGATCGCGAGATCCAGGGGCTGAGCGACGTGCTGATCGATTGCGTGGAGGGCGGCGCGTCCGTCAGCTTCATGCTCCCGATGTCCCGCGCCAAGGCGGAGACGTTCTGGCGCAGCGCGGCCGCCGGCGTCGCGCGCGGCGAGCGCGTGGTGCTTTCCGCCGAGGACGAGACGGGATCGATCGTGGGCACCGTCCAGGTCATCCTGGCCCAGCCGGAGAATCAGCCGCATCGCGGAGACCTCGCGAAGATGCTCGTGCATCGACGGGCGCGGCGGCGGGGCGTCGGCGCGGCCCTGCTCGTGGCCGCCGAGCGGAGCGCGCTCGCCGCGGGCAAGACCCTGCTGGTGCTCGACACGGCCTCGGACGACGCCGAACGGCTGTACGCCCGGCAAGGCTGGCAGCGGTGCGGGCAGATTCCCAACTACGCCCTGCTGCCCGACGGCACGCCGTGCGCGACGACCTATTTCTTCAAGTCGCTGCGCGACTGAGTCAGTCGACCGCCCTCGCCGCTACTTCCGCCCTCGAAAAGCTCCGACGAGCTCGCGGCGTCTCATCCCTGCGGCAGGTTCATCTGCGCCAGCACCGCGCGTCCCAGGAGGCCGCAGGGGCTGGCCAGCGTCTCGGGGATCTCGAAGTGGTTGTAGCCTTCGCCGACGAGGAGCTGCACGGGCTTGCCTGTGGCCTTCACCGCGTCCGCGAAGGCACGTGACTGGCGCTGAAATTCCGGCGTCTCGAGCGTGCCGTAGGCGAGGACGACGGGCACGGTGAGTCGGTCGAGATGACGCTGCGGGCTCAGCGCCTGCTCGGTCTCGTCCGTGAACTTGACGTACGAGCTGCGCGCCGAGAGGCGCACCGGCTTCAGGTCGAACATGCCGCTGCAGCACAGCCCGCCCTTCACCGTGTCGGCCGGAAGATTGAAGTCCTTGCGCCAGTCGGTGACCAGGACCACGCCGGCCAGATGGGCGCCCGAGGAGTGGCCGGACACGTAGATGCGGTCCGGGTTGCCCCCGAAGCTCTGGGCGTTGCGATAGACCCACGCAACCGCTCGGCGCACCTGCTCGGCCATCGGCATGAGGCTGCCGTTGGCCTCGATCACGTTGATGAAGTCGGGGACCACGTAGTGGGCCCCGGCGTGGACGAACAGCTCGGCCGGGTATGCGGAGTCCTTGGCGAGACCTCCCCGCCAGGCTCCACCATGAATGAAGATGTTGATGGGCGCGTTCGCGCGCCTGGTCACGTAGACATCCAGCGCCTCGATGGGCGTCGCCCCGTAGGCGTAGCGTCGCGGAGCGCCCAGCCGGGACCGCACGGCCTCGCTGTTGGTCGCATAGCGCTTGACGATCTGCGGCAGATTCGGCGCGTACTTGATCTGATCGTAGGCGGCATCCAGCTCGGCTTGATCCATGTCGAGCCACACGGCCGGTCCCTTGGCCCGTGGCGCTGGCGGCGCGGGCGTCGGTT
>QHSM01000582.1 GCA_003221595.1 Candidatus Rokuibacteriota bacterium
CTCCTGGACGACTGAATCGGCCGCTTCGAGTGCCCGCCTACTCTAGGGGCCGCCCGGAGGCGAGTCAAGGTACGCGAGCGCCTCGTCGCGCGTAGTGACGAGTCCGATGGCCTGGGCCTCGCGTGCCCGCTCGAGAAGACGGCCGACCGCGGGACCCGGCGGAAGGCCGAACCGCTCCATGACATCCGTGCCCCGGAGCAGCGGAGGCGCGTCGGCGCCGGACGGCTGCTCCTCCCAGCCGCGCAGCAGATCCCGGATCAGCGTCGAGCCGCGCCAGATCGAGCGGGGCGAGTCGCCCCTGACCGCCGCGGCGTCCACGAGGGATAACAACAAGAGGTCGCGCGTGTCCTCGCGCAGGTCGCGGTAGAAGCGATAGCGCGCCCGCGGGGTCACGAGGCCGGCGGCGGCCAGGTGCATGGGGCGCAGATGGTGCCGGACGAGGCGCTCGAGCACACCGCGGGCACGCGCCGGCAGCTTGAGCCGCTCGCCGACGGCGCGCGCGCGCGCCGCGCCGATCACGTCGTGCTCGAAGAAGCGCACGCGCCCGTCGACCACCCGGCGCGTCTCGGGCTTCGAGACGTCGTGCAGGAGCGCGGCGAGCTTCAGGACCTGCCCGCGACGCACATCGCCGCCGAGCTCCTCGGCCATGTGGGCGGCGAGCTCCTCGCCGAAGGGCCGGAGCCCGCGCAGGCCCGACAGGAGCACGTCAGCCCCGGCGACGGCGCGCAGCGAGTGTTCGAGCACCGGGAAGCGGTGAGGCGCCGGCTGGGGCGTCGCACGCATCGGCTCGATCTCCGGCATGATTACGCCGAGCAGACCGAGCGCGTCGAGGCGCCGGAGTGCGCGGGCCGTGCCCGGAAGCGCGAGCACCGCCAGGAGCTCGTCGCGAACGCGCTCGGCGGAGACGGTGGCCAGCGCCGGACCGGCGGCGCGGATGGCCTTGGCGGTCGACGGCGTCAGGCGAAGGCCCAGCGTCGCCTCGAGGCGGACGCCGCGGAGCGTGCGCAGCGGATCGTCCGCGAGCACGCGCGCGTCGGGGACCCGGAGCCGGCGCGCCCGGAGGTCGGCGAGCCCCCCGGTCGGATCGATCACGCGGGCGCGGCCGTTTCTCAGGAGCTCGCCCAGGGGAACCGCCAGGGCGTTCACGGTGAAATCGCGGGCCGCGAGATCGCCTTCGAGGGTGGCCGCCCGCCAGTCGGTCACGTCGAGCCAGGCGCCGCGCGCGACGACGCGCGCCGCGCCGCGCTCGGGATCGAGCGGCACGAAGGCGCCGCCGAGCTTCGCGGCCACCCGGCCCGCCAGGTCGAGCGCTCCCGACGGCACCGCAACGTCCAGGTCGGCGATCGGCCGCGCACTTCGCCCGCCGCCGCGCCAGGCGTCGCGCACGGCGCCCCCCACGAGCACCGGCGGCCGATCGCGATCGGCAGCCTTCAGGACTGCGCGCAGGAGCGTCCGAGCCCCCTGCGTCAGGTGATCGAGATGGAAGTAGGAGCCGAGCCGCGTCGCGCGGCGAGGCGACGCTTCAGCGGGCCGAGCGTAGGAGCCGAGCCGCGCCGCGCGGCGAGGCGACACTTCAGCGGGCCGAGGCATGCGGCGGGGTGCCACTACACGAACTCGAGGCCGCCCGTCCCGATCCGGTATTCGACGATCTCGTCGCTCATCGGGCTGCCGCGGTGCTTGACCACGCAGAGCATGCGGGCCAGCCGGTTGCCGACCCGCTCACTGCCGAGAACCACGATGGTGTTCGCGGTGGCGCCGATGTCGCCGCTGGTCACCTTGCGCGCGAGCAGGTCTTCGAGCCGGGTCTCCTCGGTCGTGACCAGGAGCACTGTGGTCAGCGCCGTGTGGTCGTAGAGGTGCGCGTCGATGAACTCCCGGTGCTTCCACACCGGCAGGCAGATCTCCATGCCGAGCGTCTCGGCATCCCGGTGGATGGTCTTGCGATAGAGCTCGTCGAAGATGAAGAACTGGATCGAATCGGCCGGCGTGTCCATGGGCTCGACGCCGTCGACCACGACGCGCCGCGTGCCCGCCGCGCAGTGGAAGTAGACGAACGGCCGGACCGTGTAGAGCGCGTGATTGTAGGCGGCCTTCCAGTTCCAGTCGAACTCCCGGCCGCCGTCCGGTGTGGCCACCTGGAAGTCGCGGACCCGGCCCACCCAGGGGCACGCGTTGGAGTAGAACGCGTCCATCTGGTCGGGCGGCGGATACGGATCGGCCATCGGCGTCACCGTATGGGTCCACGGCTTGAGTGACCACGCGAAGAGCCGGGCGGCGTACTCGTCGTGCTGCTGTGAGTCGCCGCGCCCGTTCAGGTCGAGGACCACGCCGCGGGCGCCGTCGGCGATCTTTCCGTGATCGGCGAAGGTGAGCCCGAGGTGTGTCTTGCCGATGCCGGTCGCGCCGTAGATGACCGTGAGCGTGCCGGGCAGCAGGCCGCCGCCCAGCATCGCGTCGAGCCTGGCGAGGCCGG
>QHSM01000583.1 GCA_003221595.1 Candidatus Rokuibacteriota bacterium
CGGTCGCATCGCCGGCGCGGTCGCGACGGCCAAGGCCGAGAAGGAGGCCCGCCGGCTCGTCAAGATGTGCGTCAACGTCAGCCGCGCGATCGACGAGAACCCGGCCGGGGTTCTCGAGCAGCTTCGCCAGCGTCCCGATGTTCCCCTGAGCGATCTCGAGGAGTTCCGGCGGCTACTGCGTCTTCCGTAGCGCCGCCGCGAGGCCGTCGCGGAACCGCGGGATCTCCGGATGGCGGTCGACGGCGGCCCGATAGGCGGTGACCGACTCGGCGTAGCGCCCCTGGGCGTACAGCGCGAGTCCGAGTCGCGCATGAGCGTCGGCGTGGTCGGACTTCCGCTCGATGACGGCGCGCGCGGCCGTCTCGAGGTCCTGATGTCTCCCGAGCGCCTCCAGGGCATCCCACAGGTCGAGATGCGCGTGCGCCTCGTCGAAGTTCAGTCGGATCGCCTCGCGGCAGGCCTCCACGGCTTCGGCATACCGTCGCTGCGCCAGCAACACCCCGCCCAGCGCGGTGTGGGCCTTGCGAGACTCCGGGTTGATCCTGATCGCGGCGCGGTACGCGGTCTCGGATTCGGCGTACCGATGCTGCTCGGCCAGAATCTCGCCGAGGTCGCTGTGCGCCCGCGCGTAGTCCGGCTTGAGGGCGATGGCCTCGCGAAATGAGGCCTCGGCCTCCGCGTAGCGTCCCTGCCAGTAGAGCGCGACGCCGAGCCCGCGACGGAGCACCGGGTTCCTGGGCCGCACCGCAAGCGCTTCGCAGTACGTTGCCTCGGCCTCGACGTGCTTGCCCTGGCGACCCAGGCAGAGCGCGAGATTGGCGCGCGCTTTCACCAGATCCGGCCGCAGCCCGACGGCAGTCCGCAGCGCAGTCTCCGCCTCGGCGTGGCGGCCGCGCCGTCCGAGCGCGACGCCGAGCTCGTAGTGAAGGTCGGCGTCCGTCGGTCTCAGCACGAGCGCCCGCCTGAAGGCCACGGTGGCCCCGGCGTAGTCGCCGAGGGCGCCGAGCGCCAGCCCCTGGCCGCCGTAGAGGTCGGGGTTGTCGGGATGGACGCGCTGGGCGTCCGCGTACACCTCCGCCTCTTCCGCCCACCGGCCCAGGCGACGAAGCGTCGCCGCCAGTCCGAGGTACGCGTGCAGATAGGTGGGGCGCAGGCGGAGCGCCTCGCGGAATGCGGCCACCGCCTCGTCGTATCGGCTCAGTCGCTCCAGCGTCACGGCCAGATGCTGGTGTCCCCGAGCGTCGTCGGGGTTGAGCCGGAGCATGTCGCGAAAGGCCAGGGCCGCCTCGACATCGCGGTGGCGCCGGCGCAGCACGACGCCCAGCCGCTCGCGCAGGGCGGGGTCGTCCGGGCGAAGCCTGATGGCGTCACGATACGCTCCGGCGGCCTCAGCCAGCCGGCCGCCGCGCTCGAGGGCCAGGCCGAGGCCCCGCTGCGCTTTCGGGTCGTTCGGCGCGAGCGCGAGCGCCTCGCGATACGCCGCCGCCGCTTCGGGATAGCGTCCTTGCTCGTAGAGCGTGTCGCCGAGGTCGCGGCGGACAGTCGCGGGCTCGACCTCGCGCGCCAGCGCCTCACGCTGCACCACCTCGGCGTCGGCAACCTTGCGCTGGCGGCGCAGCACGGTCGCGAGGTTCGCGACCGCCGTCGCGTCCTTCGGATTCAGACTGAGCGCTCGGCGAAGCGCGGACTCCGCGTCGCCGTAGGCGCCGGTGCGGGCGAGCGCCAGTCCCAGGCTCACGTGCGCCTGGGCGAAGTCGGGCCGCAGCCGGATCGCCTCGCGGTACGCCGCCGCCGCCTCGGGATAGCGCCCCTGCTCGAAGAGGGCCCCGCCCAGCTCCATGTGCGCCGAGACGCCGTCGGGCTTGAGGAGGATGGCGTGCTTGAAGACGGCCTCCGCTTCCGCCGACCGGCGCTGGCGACGGAGCACGAGTCCGAGCCCGAGGTACGCCTTCAGGCGATCGGGCTCGGTCAGGACGGCCTCGCGGTAGGCCGCCTCAGCTTCGGGGTAGCGGCCCTGCCTCGCCCACGCCTGGGCCTGATTGCACAGGGATTCTGAGTCAGCCACCACTCACTCGGGCAGGACGGCGACCGCCTCGATCTCGACGAGGAGATCGTCCCGGACCAGACGCGAGATCTCGACCAGCGTGCTCGCCGGACGGTGGGGCCCGAAGTATTCCTTGCGGGCAATGTTGACCTTCTCGCGGTCGGCGATGTTCTTGAGAAAGACGGTCACCTTGCACACGTCCGCGAACGTCGCGCCGGCCGCCGCGAGACAGCGCTTGAGATTTTCGTGAACCTGGCGCGCCTGGGCGGCCGCGTCGTTGCCGCCGACCGTGCGCCCGGCCTCGTCCGACGCGACACAGCCCGACACGAACACGAGTCGCCCCGCGCGCACGACGTTCGTGAAGTGGCTGATGGGCTCGGGCATTCCG
>QHSM01000584.1 GCA_003221595.1 Candidatus Rokuibacteriota bacterium
ATCAGGATCTTTATCGGGAGCCTGGCGAGCTGGGGGCTCGGATCGAAGTTGCGCGCGATCCAGTGCACCAGCGGATCCGGCACCCGGAGCCAGCCGATGCGCAGCTGATCCACGTCGAGAGCGATCGGCACCCGCTCCGACCCGGGTAGGACGCGCACCCGCGCCTCGCCCCGAGAGCCGAGCCCGGTCACGCGCGCCTGCGCGGCGCCGTCGCCGAGCTCGATGGTCATTCGCGCGAACTGCCGCTGGTCGTCGATCACCCGCTGCAGATCGTTCTGCAGCACCACGAGGCGCTCGAGCGACACGGTGCCGACGTCGAGCGGCTCGAGCACCCGGCGCTCGAGGACCTCGACCGGGTCGAAGACGAGGTTCTGGACCGTCACGCGGATGCTGCGCACCCGGAGCGGCAGCCGATCCTTGCGCGCGAGCTCGCCGACCGACGCGCCGTCGGCCGTCGCGGTGAGCGAGTCCACCTCACCGCGCAGGAGCGCCTCCGGACGATAGCGGAGGTCGATCCGGAGGTTCTCGGCGTCCCGGAGCATCGACGGCAGGAAGCCCGCGCGCAGCTCGGTGATGCGCGCCGCGAGCACCTCGGGCCTCACGCCGGCCGGCGCGTGAATCCGGCGCGCGCGCAGCTCGGCGCGGCTGCCGTCGGGGAGCGTGTACTGACCCACCACCGGGAAGAGGCGGGCCAGCGTGCTCCCCGGCGCGTCGAAGGCCTGCATGATCCGGCGCGCCTTGGCGATGGAGAAATCCGGGCCGAGGTTTCCCGACTTGACGATCGCGAAATCCACGCCGAACGGTGTGGCGTTCCAGGCCCGGAGCATCGTGAAGGGCAGGCCGCGGCGCTTGGCCTCGTAGCGGAAATTCGATACGGAGAAGAAGTCGTAGTTGGGAACCACCGACACGCGTACCGGCCGCCCGCCGCTCTCGCGCGCGATGTCCTCGAGGATGCGGGCGTGCTGCCAGTCGGCTCGGCTCGGCGGATACGCAATGACGTACGGGATGGGCTGCCCCGGCATCGGCGGCAGCGCGGGCACCCCGAAGGCGGTCATCGACACCTGGAGCGCCGCCGCGACGACACAGGCGCCGACGGCGAAGCGGCGCAGCAGGAGCGGAAGCGCGCGCGCGCCGAGCGCCGCCACCACGGCCGCGGCGGCGAGCGCCGGCAGCGAGTAGCGCGGGTTCTTGTTCCGGATGAGCGTGATGAGCACGAAGGGCGCGAGGGCGGCGATCCAGAGGACCGCGCGGTGCTCGCGGAAGCGGCGCAGGGCCAGGAGCCCTCCGACAAAGCAGAGCGCCGCGAGAAACCCGAAGTGCGTCGGGAAGTTGGTCGGGTAGAAGAGCAGGGCGACCGACGAGAGGGTGGGCGCGTGGCCCTCCTGCTCGGCGAACTTGAAGGAGCGGTTCATGAACTGGAGCGGGAGACCGAGGAGCCGCGAGCTGTACCACGGGAGCGCAACGACGACGGCGATCGCGCCGGCGAGCCCGAGCCAGCCGAACCGCCGCCAGCGCCCGCCGCTCCACGCCGCCTGTCCCGCTGTCCAGAGCAGCGGGGCGAGCCCGTAGACGGGAAACGTGGGCTTGGTGAGAAGGCCGAGGCCCCAGACGAGCCCGAGGACCGCCGTCCATCCCGGCCGCGAGAATCGCTCGGTGCGGATCAGCGTGTAGAGAGCCAGGGCGACCATCGCCATGAGGGGCAGGTCGAGCTGGAAATTCAGGAGCGAATAGACCACGAACGGAGCGGTCCCGAGGAAGAAGGCCGCGAGGAGGCCGGTCGTGGGATCGGCGACGGTCCGGCCGATACCGTAGACGGAAAACATGGCGACGCCGAGAAACAGGAGCATCACCGCCTGCGCCGTCAGCGTCGTCACCGGGAACGCGAAGTAGAGCGCCCCGGCCGCGCAGATCGCCAGGGGTGGATAGAATGCCGAGGCGCCCATGATCTCGCCGAAGCGATCGGCGGCCGGGTTGGCCAGAGTCCGGTGGCACTCGAGGGCCCTCTCGAGGTGGTTGGCGTAGTCCCACTCTGGAGG
>QHSM01000585.1 GCA_003221595.1 Candidatus Rokuibacteriota bacterium
GTGAGTCGCGCCTGCCCCTCCGCGTACTTGGTCGAATAGTCGTACCACTCGGCGTCGTAGGTGATCTCGCCGGGCAGCGATGCCATCGGCTCGTCGTTGCCGAGCACGCTCACCTCGATCTCCCGCCCGCGCACGGCGCGCTCGGCGATGATCTTGCGGTCGTATCGGGCGGCGAGATCGATCGCGGCCGTCAGCGCTTCCGCGTCGCGCACCTTGCTGATCCCGACGCTCGAGCCGAGGTTCGAGGGCTTGACGAAGCACGGAAAGCCAATCCTCTCGCCGACGCGCGTCGCCGCGCGGCCGGGCGCGCTCCGCCACTCGTTGCGGGTGATCACGACGTGCTCGACGATGGGCAGCGCGTGAGCCTGGAAGACTGCCTTCATGGTGACCTTGTCCATGCCGACGGCCGAGGCGAGGACGCCGGCGCCGACGTACGGAACGTCGGCGAGCTCGAAGAGCCCCTGGATGGTGCCGTCCTCGCCGTAGGGGCCGTGCAGCATGATCACGACCACGTCGAGGCCCTGGCGAAGCTCGGCCGGGAGCCCGCCGGCCGGCTCGGTTCGGGTGAGGCTCTGGCTGGACGCGCTGTCGGCGGCTTCGGCACGAACCGCGAGCGCCTTCTTCACGGCCCCGTCGGCGTCGTTCGACGGCAGCGCGACGCGCGCGTCGGCCGCCAGCGCCCGCAGCGGATCGCCGCCGACGACCCAGCGCCCGCTGCGGGCGATCCCGATCGGGACGACGGCGTGACCGAGCTCCTCGAGCGCCGCGATGACCGAGGCCGCGGAGGCGAGCGAGACCTCGTGCTCCCCGGAGCGCCCACCGAAGACGACGCCCACGCGCAGACGAGGCATAGAAATCATTCTAGCAGCAGACAACGGGCCGACCGCCCGATCGGGTCCGGGCCTACTGCGTCGCGATCAGGATGGCCTTGGCGATGAGGCCCATGAACTCGTACGCCGGCCCGGTCCAGTAGTCGCGCAGGGCCCATACCGAGACGACGATGGCGACGTACGCGATGCCGAGGAAGATCCACTGGGGCAGGTCGCGAAGCGGAACGACGATGCGGAGGAAGCCCGCGATGATCGCGCCGACGAACGCCACGATGCCGGCGAAGGCCGCCAGCGCCAGCGGCGTGAGCAGCACGAACATGAAGGACGTGACGATCGCCTCGCCCCGACCGATGGGCGTGGAGAACCGCTGGCGCACCGCCGGCTGGTCGGCCAGATGCTCGAGCGCCTGGGCGACCTTCGCCCAGCTGACGAACCCACTATAGGAGGCGAGGAAGAGCACGCAGATCCCCAGGACGATGTAGTGGCGCCTCTTGAGGGCGGTCAGCGGCCACATGCCTATACCCTAGGCGGTTGCCGCTCGGAGCGCCAGCGTCGCCATTCGGCGAGGCGCCGCCCCAGCTCGGCCTCGAGCCCGCGGTCGGTCGGCCGGTAGTACTGGCGTCCGCGGAGCGAGTCGGGAAGATCGTGCTGGTCGACACGCGCATCCGGGGCGTCGTGCGCGTACTGATAGCCGGTGCCGTAGCCGAGGTCCTTCATGAGACGCGTGGGGGCGTTGCGGATGTGCAGCGGCACCGGCTCGGCGGGCCGCTGGCGCACGTCCTCCTTCGCCTCGTTGTGGGCGACGTACACGGCGTTGGACTTCGGCGCCAGCGCCAGGTAGAGCGTGGCCTGGGCGAGGGCCAGCTCGCCCTCCGGATCGCCGAGGAAGTCGTACGCCTCCTTCGCCGCGAGCGTGAGCGTGAGCGCGCCGGGGTCGGCGTTGCCGACGTCCTCGGAGGCGAAGCGCACGAGCCGGCGGGCGATGTAGAGTCGGTCCTCGCCCGCCTCGAGCATCCGCGTGAGCCAGTAGAGCGCCGCGTCGGGGTCCGAGTCGCGCAGCGACTTGTGGAGCGCGGAGATCAGGTTGTAGTGCTCCTCGCCCGACTTGTCGTAGAGCAGCGTGCGACGCTGCGCCGCCTCGCGGATCGTGTCGGCCGTCACGCGCCGGAGCCCGCCCGCGAGGGGCGCCAGCACCACGGCCAGCTCGAGCACGTTCAGCGCGACCCGCGCGTCGCCGTTCGCCACGCCGGCGATCGAGCGGAGCGCCTCGGGGGTCGCCTCCGGATGGAGCTGGGCGAGCCCCCGCTCGCCGTCCGCGAGCGCCCGCCGCATGATCGCCAGCAGGTCGTCCTCCTCGAGCCCGCGCAGAACGTAGACGCGGCAGCGCGAGAGCAGCGCGGAGTTCACCTCGAAGGACGGATTCTCGGTCGTGGCGCCGACGAGGACGATCGTGCCCTTCTCGACGTGGGGGAGAAACGCGTCTTGCTGGGCGCGGTTGAACCGATGGATCTCGTCGACGAAGAGGATGGTCCGCATCCCGTGACGGGCGCGCTCGCGGTCGGCCTCGCCGATCACCTCGCGGATCTCCTTGACGCCCGACAGGACGGCCGAGAAGGCGACGAAGCGGGCGCCGGTCACGCGGGCCATCAAGGACGCGAGCGTCGTCTTGCCGGAGCCCGGGGGGCCCCAGAGGATCATCGAATGCAGCTCGCCCGTCTCGATGGCCGCCCGCAGCACGCGGCCGGGCCCCAGGAGGTGCTCCTGCCCCACGATCTCGTCGATCGAGCGCGGTCGGACGCGATCGGCCAGCGGCGCGGGCGCCCGCGAGGCGGCCGCGCCGCGCTCGGGCTCGCCGAAAAGCTCCACGCTAGCGCCGCCCGCGAGCCGCGAGCCAGGCCGGGAGGAGCGCCAGATCCGTGAGATGGGCGACCGGCATCACCCGCCACCGATCGAGCTCGGCCTGCCGGGCGCGGTACGCGACAAACGGCACGCCGGCCTTGGCCGCCGCCACGCCGTCGACCCAGGAATCGCCGACGACGACGGCGGGCGCGCCGTCGGCGAGCCGATCCTTGAAGTGACCGGCGATCACGCGCCAGCCGTCGGGATCCGGCTTGAGGGCCCGCATGTCGTCGCGGGTGACGACCAGCTCGAGCTCGGC
>QHSM01000484.1 GCA_003221595.1 Candidatus Rokuibacteriota bacterium
CTCGATGGGGCGCAGCGGGCCCGCATCACCGAATCGGTCGAGACGGCGCTGCGCGAGGGCGGCGGACAGCTCGCGGTCGAGGTCGTCGGCGGCGCCACCCGTGAATTCGGCGAGGACCTGCGCTGCAGCGGCTGCGGCGCCCGCCTCGATCGGCCACAGCCCCTCCTGTTCTCGTTCAATCACCCGCTGGGGGCGTGCCCGGAGTGCAAGGGATTCGGCAACGTCCTCAAGTACGACGAGGCGCTCGTGGTGCCGGACCGCACGCGGAGCCTCGCCGAGGGCGCCGTGGAGCCGTGGACGCACCCGTCGGGCCGGTGGTACCAGCGCGAGCTGATGAAGGCGGCGCGGCGGCGAGGGCTCGACACGACGACGCCGTGGGAGAAGCTGCCCGAGGCCACCCGCGAGCTCGTGTACGCGGGCGACGGGAGCTTTCCGGGCATCCAGGGGTTCTTCGAGGAGGTCGAGTCGTACCGCTACAAGCTCCACGTGCGCGTCCTCCTCTCGCGCTACCGGAGCCAGTCCGTCTGCCGGACCTGCCGCGGCGCACGGCTCAAGCCGGCGGCCTTGTCGGTGCGCGTCGCCGGGCTCACCATCGCCGAGTTCACGGCGCTCACGATCGACGCCGCGGCACGCCTCCTCTCCGACCTCGGGCTCAGCGCCTGGGAGCAGGTGGTGGCGCGCGAGATCCTGCGCCAGCTCAACGCGAAGCTCACCTTCCTCCTGCGGGTGGGGCTCGGCTATCTCACGCTCTCCCGGCAGACGCGGACGCTCGCGGGCGGCGAGGCGCAGCGGATCAACCTGGCCAACCAGCTGGGCTCACAGCTGGTCGGCGCGCTCTATGTGCTGGACGAGCCGTCGATCGGGCTGCACGCCCGCGACACGGCCCGGCTCGCCGAGCTGTGTCACGAGCTCGCGGAGGCCGGCAACACGGTGGTGGTCGTCGAGCACGACCGCGAGTTCATCGGGACCGCCGATCACATCGTCGAGCTGGGACCGGGCTCGGGCGAGCGGGGCGGCGAGATCGTCTTCAGCGGCCCACAGGCCGAGTTCCGGCGCGCGACGCACTCGCTCACCGCGCGCTACGTCACCGGGCGCGAGTCGATCGCGGTACCGCCGTTCCGGCGGACCGGCCGGCGCTCGCTCACGCTGGTGGGCGCTCACCAGCACAACCTCAAGCACGTGACCTTCCGCCTCCCGCTGAACACGCTGACCGCGGTCTCCGGCGTGTCGGGCTCGGGCAAGTCCACCCTGGTGCACGACACCCTCTATCGCGCCGTCGCCCGCGCCTTCAAGACCGACTTCGCGCCGCCGGGCGCCTACGACGCGCTGATCGGCATCGAGTACCTCAAGGGCGTCCGCCTCATCGATCAGGAGCCGATCGGCCGCACGCCGCGGTCGAACCCGGTCACCTACGTGAAGGCGTTCGACGAGATCCGCAAGCTCTTCGCCGCGCTCCCGCGGGCCAAGGCGCTCGGCCTCGACGCCGGGGCGTTCTCCTTCAACGTCCAGGGCGGCCGGTGCGAGTCGTGCCAGGGCGACGGCTTTCAGAAGCTCGAGATGTATTTCTTCGAGGATGTGTACGTCTCGTGCCAGGAGTGCGAGGGGCGCCGGTACCGGCCCGAGGTCCTCGGCGTGAAGCTCCGCGGGCGCAGCATCAGCGACGTCCTGCATATGACGGTCGACGAGGCCGCCGACTTCTTCGCCGCGCAGTCCGGGCTGGCGCGACGGCTGCAGACGCTCGCGGCCGTCGGCCTCGGCTATCTGCGGCTCGGGCAGGCGGCGCCGACCTTGTCGGGCGGCGAGGCGCAGCGGCTCAAGATCGCGGCCGAGCTGAGCGCGCGCGCGACCGGTGAGATGCTCTACATCCTTGACGAGCCGACCACCGGGCTCCATCTCGACGACGTCAAGAAGCTCCTGGGCGTGCTCAACCGCCTGGTCGACGCCGGCAACACCGTGCTCGTCGTCGAGCACCACCTCGACGTCATCAAGGCCGCCGATCACGTCATCGATCTCGGGCCCGAAGGCGGCGAGGACGGCGGGGAGATCGTCGCCGAGGGCCCGCCCGAGGCGATCGCCCAGACCCCGGGCTCGTACACCGGCAAGTTCCTCGCGGAGCTCCTCCCGCGGCCCGGCGGCCGGAACGGACACCCGTGAGCGTGCAAGAGCCGGAGGCTCGCGAGATTCCGATGCCGACGCGTTTGTTCGTCGTCGCGCGGCGCGATCCCGAGCTCTACAGCTACCTGCGGGCGCGGTTCTCCGACGACGCACAGGTCGAGGTCGTGCTCGATCGCCGCGTCGAGACGCGCCGGCGCCGGGCGTTGCCGGCGGCCGCGGAGCGTCGCCGCGCGGACCGACGGGGGCGGCCCGAGATCGACGAGCAGCTCCAGACGACCTCCCTGGCGATCGTGGGCGCGCCGTCCGCGGCGGCGACCCCGAGCGAGGCCCGACGGTGGATCGAGACGATGCAGCGGGGCGTCGCCGCCATCGGCCAGGCGCTCGACGATCGCGATCGACTCGAGCGGGACACCCGGGCGACCCAGCGGGAGAACGAGCGGCTCCGCGCCGAGATGGACCAGGCGTGGAAGGAGCTCGCCCAGATCGATTCGGCCATCGCCCGCGCGATCGCGGTCGTGAACGAGCTCCGCTCCCGCCTGCGCTGCGAGCCCGGGCAGGACCCCGCGCCGTGAACCGCGGCCGCCGGGTCGGCCGGTAACCCTCCGACCTCGCCCATGACACGATCGGCGGCAAAGTGGTAGCATCTCGCGGCCGCGGATCGCGAGCGCCGCGGCGCAGTTTCCCCAGCCTCGCCGAGGAGGCACCGAGAGATGGTCGTCCAGAGCCGTGGACTTCGCGACAAATACTGTATCGTCGGCGTCGGCGAAACCGAATACTCGCGCGCCTCGGGACGCACGACGCGGGCCATGGCCGTCGAGGCGATCCGCAAGGCGATCCTCGACGCCGGGCTGACCGCTGCCGACGTCGACGGGATGCTCGACTACCAGGGCGGCGACTCGACGCTCGCTAACAGCGTCGCCTCCGACCTCGGCATCCGCTTCAACTTCTATATGGACGTGATGGGGGGCGGCTCCTCCACGGAGGCCCTGGTCGGCCTGGCCATGGGCGCGATCGAGGCGGGGATGTGCAATACCGTCGCGATCTACCGCTCGATGAACGGCTACTCGGAATTCCGCATCGGCGGCACCGGCGCGCGCGCCGCCCAGCCGGTCCGCGGCCTGGACCTGGCGCAGGTGCCCTACGGCATGCGGAGCGCCGGTCAGAACTTCGCGCCGACCTTCATGCGCCATATGTATGAGTACGGGACGACCTCGGCGCAGGTCGCCCACGTGCGGGTCGCCCACAGCAAGCACGCCTCGCAAAATCCCAAGGCGCTCCTGAAGCAGCGCGTGACGGTGCAGGACGTGCTGGCCTCGCGCTGGATCGTCAAGCCGCTGCACCTCCTCGACTGTTGCCTGGAGACCGACAACGCGACGTGCGTCATCGTCACGTCGGCCGAGCGCGCCCGAAATCTCAAGCACCGGCCCGTCCACATCCTGGGCGTGGCCGGCCGGGTGTCGAAGCCGCGCCTCGACTTTCACTGGGCGCACGGTCCGATCTCGCGGGTGGCCGGCTACTACGCCAAGGACATCATCTTCCCGCAGGCGGGGATCGGGCCCGAGGACGTCGACGTCACCGGCTCGTACGACGCCTTCACGTTCACGACGATGCTGCAGCTCGAGGAGTACGGATTCTGCAAGAAGGGCGAAGGCGGCGCGTACGTCTCGAGCGGCATCATCGAGCTCGGCGGCCAGCGTCCCAACAACACGTCGGGTAGCCACCTCTGCGAGGGCTACACGCACGGCATGTCCATGGTGATCGAGAACGTGCGCCAGCTCCGCGGCGCCGTGGACGACTACTGCCCCCGCGCCGCCGAGGGCGTTCACACCTACGACTATTCGCCCGGCCACTGTCGCCAGGTCAAGGACGCCGAGATCACGATGAATCTCGGCTGGGCCATGCCCGCGACCGGCAGCGCGCTCATCATGCGGCGAGGCTAGGAGCCCTCTATGCCCCAACCAGTCCAGTATCGCGGCATGGCGCTGATCGTTCCGGACAACGACAGCGAGTGGAAGGAGTTCTACGAGCACGCCCGCGCCCACCGGTTGGTCGTGCGCAAGTGCAAGGCGTGCGGGCTCATGCGGTACCCCCCGACGCACGCCTGCCCCTGGTGCATGGAGCTCGGCTGGACGTGGCAGGAGGTTTCCGGGCGCGGCACGATCTATTCCTACGAGATCGTCGCCCACGCGATCCAGCCCGGCTTCCGCGAGCAGACGCCGTACGCGGTCGTCCTGATCGAGCTGGACGAGCAACGCGGCCAGCCGACTCCCGACGAGGCGCTGCGGGTCATCGCCAACCTGGTCAAGGCGGACTTCACGCCCGAGGCCGAGGCGAACGTCGCGATCGGCCGGCGCGTGCGGGTCGTGTTCCAGGACCTCGCCGACCACATGGCGCTGCCGCAGTTCACGCTGACCGAGGAGCCCGCGTCGGGCCGAGTGTGGAGAATGCCCGAGTGAGGTTCGGCCTCGGCCTCTCCGTCCAGCATCTGCCGGAGGAGCCGCAGGCCGTGCGCTTCCGAGAGCACGTCGAGCAGGTTCGGCTCGCCCGCGCCGTGGGGTTCAGCTCGATATGGGCGAGCCAGCACTATCTCTCGGACCCGTTCACGTACTTCCAGCCCATTCCGACCCTCGCGCGCCTTGCCGCCGACGCCCGCGGCATGCAGCTCGGCACCGGCGTCATCCTGCTCCCCCTGCACCACCCCGTCGATGTCGCCGAACAGCTCGCGACGCTCGACGTGATCTCCGACGGTCGCCTGATCTTCGGCGCCGGGCTCGGATATCGCGACGTGGAGAACGTGGCGCTGGGGCACGACCCCAAGGGGCGCGTCGGTCGTCTGGTCGAGGGCCTCGAGCTCGTCGAGCGGCTCTGGCGCGGCGAGCCCGTCACTTACGAGGGCCGCCACTTCAGCCTGCGGGGGGTGCGGATCTCGATGCGCCCGCTCCAGAATCCGCGGCCGCCGATCTGGTTGGCCGCCAACGGCGACGCCGGGGTCCGGCGCGCGGCGCGACTCGGCGACGCCTGGCTGATGAACCCCCACGCCACGCTTGCGACGCTCGAGCGCCAGCTCGAGCTCTTCCGGAGTACGCGGCGCGAGCTCGGACGGCCGCCCGCCGCCGAGACACCGCTGATCAAGGAGTGTTACGTGGCGCCCGAGGCGGCGACGGCCACGACGGAGGCAGCGGCGTTGATCGGCGCGAAGTACGGCGCGTACCGGCGCTGGGAGCAGGACAAGGCGCTGCCGGCCGGCGAGAGCTTCGACGCGAGCTTCGAGGACCTGGCGCGCGACCGGTTCATTCTCGGCGATCCGGTCCGCGTCGCCGAGGAGATCGCGCGCTACCGGGAGCGGCTGGGCGTCACCACGATGATCTTTCGCCTGCAGTGGCCGGGCATGGACCACGAGAAAGTCATGCGATCGATCCGGCTCCTCGGCCACAAGGTCTTGCTGAAGTTCCTGTCGAGCTAGGGCAAGAACTACACGCCGGGCGTATAAACCTTACCGACCGCGGGCGTTCGCCGAAGGCCGCCCGCGCGGGTTTCGCCAAGTCCGGCGCGCTTTCCCGCGACTGGTACGCTCATTGCCCCGCGTCCCGGTCAAGGACGACCGCAATGACACCAGACCCTCAGTCCGAAGGCACGGTGGTGCTCGTCCTGCTCGCGGCGAGCGCATGCCTGCTCGTTCTCGGAGTCGTGGCGAAAATGCTGGATCTGCGACTCAGGCGTGACGGCGAGGCGATCGCGGTGAGGGGTCTGATCTCCGACGCGCTTCACCGGGACCCGAATCTCTTCGGGGCCGGGGCCTCCCTCACCGTCGTGCGTGTGCGCGTCCCGCTCTGGACGGGGTCGCCGGTCACCATCCGGGTCGCCGGCCAGGTCCCGTCGGATCAGCTCAGACGGGCGGCGCTCCAGCGCATCAGACGGGCCGCGAAGTCGGATCTGATCGTCGCCGTCAGGATCAAGTCGCGCATCGACGTCAGGCCGGCCGCGTCGCCGTCCGAGCTCAGAACAGCGCGATCGGATTGACCGGAGAGCCGGTCGTGTGCTGAAGCCGGAGCGGCGCGATCGTGAGCAGGAACTCCCAGCGCCGGCGCGCCGCGCACGCTTCGGCCAGATCCTCGAGGTTGCCGTTGTCGATCAGCCAGAGCCCCATCCCGACCAGTCCCACGATGTGCACCACGTTGCCGAGGTCGGGGTGCGTCAAGGGGCTGATGTCGTTGTGGGTGTCGGTGCCGAGCATGGCGATGTCGCGGGCGCGAAACCACGGCATCGACGCCACGTGGGACGCCGGCGATCCGTCCCGGCCCGGGTTGCGCGACTCCCGCAGGCGTCGCCCGTAGTAGCCGGTGCGGATCAGCAGAATGTCTCCGGGCTCGACGCGCACGCCCTGCGCCTGCTCGGCCGCTTCCAGGTCCTCGGGCATGACGCCCTCGCCGGCCTCGAGCCAGCGCCCCTTGAGCGCGGCGATGTCGAGCAGGACGCCGCGACTCACGACTCCGTCGCGGAGCAGGTCGACCGACTCGACCTGGGCGCCCTCCCGCGAGGTGATCAGGTTCGCCGAGCGGCCGTTGTACATCTTGCCCTGCCAGAAGTAGTGCGCCGGCGTGTCGATGTGCGTGATCGAGTAGCCGTGGAACACCATGCCGATGAACTCCGCGGCCCCGCGGCGCTGGAGGATGCGCTCCGGCGCGTCGTGATCGCGCCCCTCGCCGGAGTCGACCATGAAGCGCACGGGCTGGATCGTGGTGTCGGCGCTGATCTCGTTGGTCACGATCGGGCGGGCGCAGCTCACCGGCACGCCGTCCTGCACGAGCGCCGCGGCGCGCTTGCGCCGGGCCGGCGTGATGAGATTGATGGTGCCGAGCTGGTCGTCGGCGCCCCAGCGACCCCAGTTGCTGAGACTCGAGATCATCTTGATCACGTCGCTCGTGGTCAGGGTCGTCGTCGCCACCGAATCCTCCTAGCGCGCCATTCGAGCGCCGGCTTCGCCGGCGCCACCGATCTCGTTCAATGCCGCACCGGGTACCCGGTGGGGGGCTTTCGGGGGGAGCGGCGATCGCTCCCCCCGATGCTCATCAGAAGAACTCGAACGCGACGGGCTCGCGCTCCATCCGGAGTCGCAGGTCCGCCATGAAAACCAGATAGGGGTGCGCCCCGCGGGCGAGCAGGCCGTCGCGGTCGCCGCGGACGATCGCGGCGGCGTCCTCCTCCTCGAGCGCGTGCTCGCGCAGCGTGGCCGCCGCGTCCTTCAGGAACCGCGCCCGGAATCCGTCGTCGGATTTGAGGGCGAAGAGACACCGGTTGAGCCGGTAGGCGGACGCCGGTGGGAATCGGTAGTGGAGCTCCTCCGTCATACCGGCCACTCGACGACCGCGTTGCCGTGATGCCACGAGGGCTCGTAGCAGTACACGTCCGCCTTCGCGTCACCGACTGCGCCGAGGAGCGTGGCCCACGTCCTGAGCTCGATGTTGCCCATCTTGTCCAATTCCTCGCCGGTGACCGCGGCCAGCTCGCGGCCGTGACCGGCCGCGAGCGCGTCGAGCAGCCGCCGGTCGTACTCGAACTCCGGCGACGCGTACCGATCGGTCCCCGGAAAGTGCGACATCCCGCCCGAGGCCATCAGCACCACCCGCTCCGGGCGCGCCCGGAGGATCTCGCCGAGTGCCTTGCCCCAGTCGTAGCAGCGCCGCGGCGTGGGCTGCGGCGGCAGGTAGACGTTCACGTGGAGCGGCACGATCGGAACGGCCGGCTCGGGCATCGTGAAGTGGAGCGGGACGTAGAACGCGTAGTCGAGCGGCGCCTCCTGCGTGTAGAAGAGGTCGAAGCCCCGCTCGATCCCTGCCTCCACGATCGTCCGCGCCAGAGGCTCGTGGATGGGAAACCGGTAGCGATACCGCCCGAAGGTCCCCGCGCACTCCGTCCCCACGTACACCGCGAGCGCCGGGACCGCGTCGAGGAAGAATGCCTCGACATGGTCGCCGGCGATGATCGCGATGGCGTCCGCCCGGCACGCCTCGAGCCGGCGCTTGACGCGCGCGAAGGCGGCGTGGACCCGCAGGACGAGGTCGCGGTCCTCGGTCCCGGGGCGCGCCAGAAGCTGGGGGGTATGCGGGCACGCGAAGGCGCCGACCAGCACCGTCAGCGCCTCACGCCGTGATCCGTTTCACGATCGCGTCGAACGCCTTGTCGGCCAGGGCCCGCACTTCCTCCCGCGTGAGCGGCTGGATCGGGTGCGGCACCGCGACCGTCTGGTAATCCGTGGCGCCCAGCGCGCCCGCCTGGGCGCGCGCGGCCCGGACGAACTCCGACGAGATCACCGTCGCCACCGGAATGCCGCTGTCCTCGAAGAACACGCCGTCGTGCACACTGCACGTTGTGCACGACCCTCAGTCGGCGAGGCCCTCGACGACGACGTCGGTGGCGCCGACGATCTCGCGCCGCAGCGCATCCGGCGCCGGTCGCGCGAACGTCGGCTTCTTCTTCCGGATGATCGCTTTCGGCGTCGCGCGCTCGCGCAGGAGCTCCTCGATGCGGTCGAGGAGGTGATTCCCCTGCGCCTTGGAGATGTCGAGCAGCGTGACGACCTTGCCGTCGAGGGTCGCGGGCCGCGTCGCGGTCTTGCGCGGCACGGCCACCGAATCGGTGGGATCGAGGTACTCGGTCATCAGCGGATCCTCCTGAAGACGAGATTGGAGCCCTTGGAAAAGGTCCAGCCCGGCACGATCGCGGAGAAGCGGCCCGCGGTGCCGCCGGCGACGACTATCTTGAGGTTCTCGGGGGAACGGAACTTCGGAATCATCGCGGTCTCGCGCGCGGGGTCCGCGAATTTCGCGAGTACGTGCTCCGGCAGCCCCTCGCCGCCATCGACCCCCGGCAAGAGCTCGCGCACCGGCCACCGGAGCCGTTCGTGGAGCCAGCGCCGCACGTCCGCCTTCTTCCATCCCGCGTCGCCGAAGATCTTCGCGTGCTCCGGGGAGAGGGCGACGAGCGTGTCCCCCCAGTGCGTCATCTTGTGATGCGACACCACCGCCAGGCTCGCCGCGAGCGTCGGCAGCAGGTCCTCCGGCGTGCGGCTCCGCTGCGCGTACACGCCGAGCGGCGCGTCGGCGGCGAGCAGCGCGACGGTGCTCTCGCCGGTCGCGAACCCGTGCTCGACCGCGAGCGATTCCCAGGGGCTCGCCTCCTCGTGCTCCCCGATGCAGTACGTGTAGCGTCCGGGGTGAGCGAGGGTGGACATGCTGACGACACCCGGTCGCGCCCCGCCCAGATTGAGGCAGACCAGACGTACGGCGCGACCGATCGTCGCGTTGGCGCGCCAGCCCGGTCCGAACACCCCGGCGCCCGAGTTGATCTCGAGGCGCGCGCGGATCGGACCGTTCACGATGACGAGCGGCGAGGGCGCGTTCGTGGTCGCCGACACGCCGTGCAGGTCGAAGGCCTCGTCGCAGACGGCTTCGACCGCCGCCATGACGACCGGGAGATATTCGGGCCGGCAGCCCGCCATGACCGCGTTGATCGCGATCTTCTCGACGGTGGCGCGTCCGTAGTTGGGCGGCACGATCGCCACCAGCTCGTCGGCCGCGCGCCCGGTCGTCGCGACGGCCCGCTCGACGAGGGCACGCGTCGGCGGTACGACCGGCAGGCCGTCGGTGACGCCGCGGGCGTAGAGGCTCTCGATCGCGGTGGCGTCGAGGTCGAGATCCGACATGGACCAGAGGCTAACACAGCCCGCGGA
>QHSM01000586.1 GCA_003221595.1 Candidatus Rokuibacteriota bacterium
ATGCCCGGCCGGCGATCTTGCCGAGCTCGTGGAAGGTGCCCGGGTCGACCAGCCGGGCGATTCGCTCGCGGATAGTGTAGCGTCCACCGTCGTGCTGGCGCTTGACGCGCTCGGGTCCGCCGAGCCGCTCGGCGAACTCCTCACGCCGCCGCAGCTCGTCCAGCTCCTTTTGCCAGTCCATTCCGCCTCCGTCCGACGCTCACGCACGACGATTGCACGACCGACGGCTCTGAGCCGAGAGTAGTCCCTCGGGGACACGCGGTCAACGAACTGTGTAGAGTGGAGGCCGACGATGGCGAAGGGCCCGATCCGTGTTCTCGAGCTCCTGGTGACGACGAGCCCCGGCGGGGGGCCGCGGCACGTCTGGGATCTGGCGCGGCATCTTCCGAAGGACGAGTTCGAGCTCGTCATCGGCGCGCCGCGCGACGGGATCTTCTTCGATCGCTTCCGCGAGCTCGGCCTCCAGGTCGTCGAGTTTCCCCGGCGGCGGCTCGGCGCGCGCCACTTCTCGCTCACCCGGCGGACGATCTCACGATTCGGTGTCGAGGTCGTGCACACGCACGGCAAGGGGCCGGGTCTCTACGGTCGAACGATGGCGCGGTGGATGCGGGTTCCCGCGATTCATACCTTTCACGGGCTGCACTACGCGGGCTACGGCCCGCTCACCCGCCGCCTCTATCTGGCCCTGGAGCGCCGGCTCTCGCGCTGGAGCCGCTGCATCATCAGTGTGTCCCGCTCCGGGCACCTCGAGGGTCTCGGTCTCCGGCTCTTTCGGCCGGAGCAGAGCGTCGTCATCGTCAACGGCGTGGACATCGACGACGACGAGCGGCTCCTGCTCGAGTCACCGATATGCCGGGAGAGTCTCGGGCTCACCGCCGCGGACCTGGTGATCGGCTGCGTCAGCCGCTTCGATCCGGTCAAGCGGATCGAGCTTCTCGTCGACGCGCTCCGGCGGTTGAAAGAGCGATTCCCGCGTCTGGTGCTCGTCCTGGTCGGGGGCGGCGGCGAGCTGGAGCGGATTCGACGGCTGGTCTCCGAGAGCGGGTTGTCGGATCGGGTGATCTTCACCGGCTTTCTGGAAGATCCCGTGCGGGTCCAGGCGACGCTCGATCTCTACGTGGCCGCCTCGCGCAAGGAAGGGCTTCCGCTCGCGGTGCTCGAAGCCATGGCGGCCGGTCTCGCGGTGGTGGCCACGGACGTGCCCGGCCACCGCGACGTGGTGGTCCCCGGCGAGACGGGCCTGCTGGTGGCGCCGGAGGATCCGGCGGCGCTGGCGGAGGCGGTGGCGACGCTCCTGTCGGATCCCGCCCGGCGCAAGAGTCTGGGCCAGGCCGGGCGCGAGCGCGTCCGGCACGAGTTCGGCGTCGGCGCGATGGTGGACACGACGGCCGCGGTCTACCGCCGGGCGGCCGGCCGGTGAGCCGCCCTCACGCCTCGGCGTAACCGCTGCCGCGCGTCTCCACGCCCCGCCCGCGCGCGTCGCTGATCCAGCCGAACTCCTTGAGGATCTGCTGGCTGTAGGTCACGCGTCCGGTGACCTGATCGAGGGGCTCGGTGGCCAGGAGGAGCGCCGCTTTCGCCATCAGGTCCGGCGGCTCGCCGCGCGGATCGTCGATGCTCTTCACGAGCCGGTGGTAGACGGTGCCCGGCGTCGGGACGATCTGCGAGGGCGAGACGCACGTCACCGAGACGCCGTACTGGTAGACCTCGGACGCCAGCCCCTGCGTGAACCGCTCGAGCGCGGCCTTCTCGGCGCCGTAGCAGGTTCCGCCGCGGGCGCCGGCGGCGGGATCGCGATACGGGCCGCGCCCCGGGCCGATCGCGGCGCCCGACGAGATGTTCACGATCGCGCCCGAGCGTCGCGGAATCATCGCGGCGAGCGCCAGCTGGCTCAAGACGAAGGGCGCGTGAAAGTTCACGGCCCACGAGCGCATCCACCTGTTCAGCGGGAAGTCCTTCACGGGCAGGTAATAGGTCAGCGCCGCGTTGTTGACGAGGACGTCGACGGGCCCGTAGCTCTCGTCGGCCGCGCGGATGAGCTTCTCGCACTCGGCGGGATCGGCGATGTTGACGGTGATCGCCAGCGCCTCGCCGCCGGCCTCACGGATCGCCGCTACGGTCGTCTCGAGCGAGCCCGCCAGCTGGTGCTCGCCCTCCCGGAGCGTGCGGGCGGCGCAGATCACCCGGCCGCCTTCGGCCGCGAAGAGCCGGGCGATCTCGGCGCCGATTCCGCGCGAGGCGCCGGTCACCACCACCACCTTGCCGTCGAGCTTTCGCATGGGTCTGAGCGCCTCCCGCGCCGGGCCTTCCGCACCGACGGCCAGATTCGTGGCCCATCAATACCGCTACCGGGGAGCCCGCGCAAGACGTGTCCGCGTAGGAGGTCTCAGGTTATTTCCGGGGGACGCATCCGGGAAACGCCCCATGGAAGGGTCCGCACGCGGCGCCTATTGTCACCGCACGCTCACACAAGGAGGGGTTCATGAAGGTTGTGTGTGCTTGGTGTCAGCGGGACGGAAATTTCGTGGTGCTCCGGGAGAAGGATCCGCCCGGCGATGAAATCTCGCACGGCATCTGCGACGAGCACGTCCTCGTCTTCCTGGCCGAGGCGCGCCGGTCGCATGCAGACCCGAGCGTGCCGGCCCGGGCGAGCGTCATCCTGGACTCGGTCTCGTAGCTCACGTCGGGACTCTCGTCGGGAGTCGGGCGGTCGGTTTCAGACGATGGCAACCCAGGGGGGGCGCGAGCACGTGAAGGGCCGACTTCTGCTCATCGTGGCGCGGGAGGCCCCGGCGCGATTGACGTATTTCAAGCGCGTGTATGGCAACGACACCGTGGAGGTGATCGCCGATCGCCGGGTGAGCCAGCGTCGCCGGCGCCGTGAGCTCGTGGCGAGCGAGTGGCGTCGCGTCGAGCGTCGGCGGCGGGACGTTACCGAAGACCTCCGGACCGTCGGCTGGACACTGGTACGACACTAACTGGTCCGACCACGAGATGATTCCAATGGGATCGCCACGACTCGAGCGTCCCCTTGTCG
>QHSM01000485.1 GCA_003221595.1 Candidatus Rokuibacteriota bacterium
CATCACGCCGTCGACGTCGTGGCGATTGAACGCCTCGTTGAACCGGCGAATGACGTCGAGCGTGGCCCGGGTCGCGGGGTCGGCCATGGCGGTCCCTCCGGGGAGGATTGGGCGCGTCGACCTGCTCGACGATTTCACCCTGATGTTCGAGGTGGGGGAGCCGAAGCGTCCGCGCGCCGCTCCAGGACCGCCTGGATCATGACGATGCGCTCTTCCGCGCGATTGCGCCGACCGGCCTGAACGATCGCGTCGAGGGCCGGGCCCATGACGATGCGCTGGACGCTGTAGGCCGGGCCGTCGCCGCCGGTGCTCGGTCCCACCGCCTCCGCGGTCACGTCGTCCCAGGCGCGGACGGTGAATCCGGCGGCCTCGATCACCCTCCGCATCTCGCCGGGCGCGCGCAGGAAGCTCGAGCCGGCGTCCCGCGCCCACATGACCGGGAACACGACCGGCTGGACGGGACCCGCCATGGGCTCCTGCAGCGCCAGCAGTCCGCCCGGACGCAGGACGCGCGCGAAGCCGGCGTAGAGCCGCTCCTTCTCGGGAATGTTCATCCCGCTGTTCTGCGACCACACCACGTCGAATGGGTCGGCGCCCACGTCCAGCGCGAGCGCGTCGCCGACGCGGTGGGTGACGCGGTCGCCCAGTCCCAGGCGGGCGGTCAGCGCGGCGCCCGCCCGCACGTAGGATTCGGTGAGATCGACCACGGTGACCCGGCAGCCGAACTCGGTGGCGAGCGTGCGGGCGGGGCCGCCCAGCCCGCCGCCCACGTCGAGGACGGAGAAGCCCGGCCGCAGCGCGGCCAGGCGCGCCAGCCGGAGCGTCGCGCTCTTGCCCCCGCTATGAAAGTGGTCGGCCGGCGCCAGCTCGTCGACCGTCAACGCGTCGACGTTGCGGCCGGCGGCCCGGAGCGCGTCGAGGATCGTGCGATCGAGTCCGTCGCGTCCCCAGTAGGCGTTCGTAGCTCGCGCGTCCATGGCGATGCGTCTCGACGCCGGAGCGACGCGTCGGCTAGCGGAGCGCGGGCTCGCCGGCGAACGCCGGCTTGACGTCCCGGGCGAAGCGCTCGAGCGTCTGTATCCCACCCGTGCTGTTGAGCAGCACGTACTCGGCGCCCACGTCACGCAGCGCCTGGAGCTTCACCGCGATCTCGTCCGGCGTGCCGTAGAGCGCGCCGGCCTCGGCGGCCTCCATCGTTTGCGCGTAGGTCATGATGGTTGACTGGTTCTGCCCGTCCGGGGTCTGGGCCAGGTCGTGCACGCGCTTGCGCGCGGCCATGCGGGTCTCCAGTGCCTTCTGGCGCTCCGCCGCGGTCATCGCCACGATGATCGAGCGCGTGACCGCCACCTTCATCGGGTCGAACCGCCGCCCGCGCGCTTCCACCTCGGACTGGAAGAGGGCGATCCGCTGGCCGATCTGCTCGATGGACGCGAACTGGTCGAGGAGCAGGTTATAGCCGAGATCGGCGACCTTCTTGATCGACTGCGGGCGCCCGGCGCCCATCCAGAGCGGCGGGTGCGGCCTCTGCGCCGTGGGCGGCTCGACGACGACGTTGTCGAACTGCCAGTGCTTACCGCGATGGGACCACGGTCGATCCGAGGTCCACGCTTTGAGGAGCACGTCGAGCGACTCGTCGAACCGCTCGTCCGCTTCCTCCATGGGAATGCAGAAGCCGGCGAACTCGTTGTGGCGGTAGCCCTGCCCGATGCCGAAGTCGACGCGGCCGCCGGACAGGAGATCGAGGGTCGCGACCTGCTCGGCCAGCAGCACGGGATTGTGCCAGGGCAGCGTGATCACCGCGGTGCCCAATCTCAAGTTTTTCGTCCGCGCGCCGACCCACGTCAGGAGGTTCAGCGTCGCCGAGATCTGGCCGAACCCGGTGAAGTGGTGCTCGACGACAAAGGTGCTCTCGTAGCCGAGCGCTTCGGCCTTGACGTTGTTCTCGACGAACTCCCGGAACCCGGCGCCGCTGTCGACGTCGGCCCCGCCTCGCTTGGCCTGCGCGCTGCCGAAGATCCCGAAACGCATGACGCGATTTCCTCCATAGACAATGCGTGGTTACACCGCGGTAGCCTATCACACCTTTCGAGGCTCGATGGACGCCACGGAGGATGCCGGCAACCGGGCCGGGACCTGCTAGGTTGGATTTATGAAGCTATTTTTGTCGCTCGCTTTGCTGATCGCGTTGCTGGCGCCGGCGGCGAACGCGGCGGAAAATTCGATGGTGTACCTCGAGTACCGGTTCATCGCGGTGAACATCAAGCCCGGTAGCTTCGAGGCCTCCGTTCGCAAGCTGTGGCGGTACACCGACAGCTATGCGCGGCTCGAGGAGGCGCCCAATCCACAGACCGGCATCCACGGCCTTCTCATCGCGAACGCACCGAACTCCTATTTGATCAACCGGCACACGAAGGTGGCGCGCCACGTCGTGGACCCGGGCCCGACCTACAACGTCGTGATTCCGGTCTTTCCCTCGGAGCGAGCTGGAAAGCTCAAGGGGCTCCAGATGGGCCGGGAGCTCGCGTTCTTCCAGGCCAACGGCGCCGTCCAGGCTCTCGACGAGCCGATCGACACCGCGATGTGCTCCGTACTGCGCGCGAAGGTGGAAGATTCCGACATCAGGCTCTTCCTCGACAAGCGGTCGAAGCAGCCGCGCCAGGTCTCGCTCCGCAATCCACGCAGCGAGTACGCGGTCCGCTACGTGCTCTACCGCACGGATCTTCCGGTCGACCTCTCCCTCTTCTCGGTGCCCAAGGACGTGCAGGTCACTCGCGCGAACTGAGCCCGGAGCGCAGGCTAGGGCGCCGCGATGACGCCCGCCTGCAGCAGCCCCGTAATGCGCTCGGGCGGATAGGCCAGGAGGTCAGAGAGTACCGCGCGCGTGTGCTCCCCGACGCGGTAGGCCGCCGGCCCCCGGGGACCGAGCGGCGCGCCGTCGAGGTGATACGGGCTCGCGGTCACACGCACCGCGCCGCGCGCCGGATGCGGGACCGCGGGGAAGAAGCGCCGGGCCGCCAGGTGTGACTCCGCGATCACCTCGACCGGTCGCAGGACCGGGGCGCACGGAATACGCGCCTCCGACAGCGTCTTGACCGCGTCCTCGATCGTCCGGAAGCGCCCGAGCCACGACTCGACGATCGGCCGGAGCTCGCGCCAGTTCGCGCGGCGCTTCTCGCCCGCGTCGAATCGCGGATCGCTCGCCAGCTCCGGGCCCATCAACGACAGAAGGCGCGGCCAGAGCTCGGGCGAGCCGGTGAACTGCATGGCCAGGAAGCGATCCCCGACGGGCGCCACGATCATCCCGGGCCGCGGGTTGCCGTACTCTTCACCGCCGTTCAGCACCGCGGCGTAGGTCACGCTGTCGGCGGCGATGAGCGCCTCGAGCATGGAGACGTCGAGGTGCGCTCCCTTGCCGGTGCGACCGCGGCGGATCAGCGCGCTCAGGATGGCGGTCGCGGCGTGCGTGGCGGCCAGGACGTCGGCGGCCTGCAGATTCGACACGCGCGGCGCCGGCTCGTCGCCCTGCTCGAGATGCATGAGCCCCGACGCGGCGTTGATGATGTGGGCGAACGCCGGTCGCGAGCGCCACGGGCCGGTCTGGCCGAAGCCCGAGATCGAGCAGTAGATGATGTCCGGCTTCACCGCGCGGAGCGTCTCGTAGTCGCAGTGGAGCCTCGCGATGACGCCCGGCAGGAAGTTCTCCACGATGACATCCGACACCTTCGCCAGATCGTGGATGACCGCCTGCCCGTCGGGCCGCGACATGTCCACGCCCACGCTTTCCTTGCCGGCGTTCACGCGGGTGAAGTAGGTGCTCTGGTCGCCGCGGCCGTCCTCGAGCTGCAGGTAGTTGTGGCGCATCTCGTCGCCGCCCCCCGGACGCTCCACCTTGATCACACGCGCGCCGAGGTCGCACAGCAGGCGCGTGCAGTACGGGCCCGCCAGGACCCGGGTCAAGTCCAGGATGGTGATGCCGACCAGGGGCAGATCGTCGGCGGCGCTCAGGGGCCGGGCCAGGCGTCCAGCACGGCGCGCTTCAGCCTGCGTCGCTCGCCGTCGGACAGCTTGAAGTCGTGGCCGAAGGGCGCCGACTCGAAGGAGCCGTAGGCCGGGTTCGCGATCACGATCCATTCGCGACCCCAGCGATCCCGGTGCTCCTCCAGGATCTTCAGCCGCTCCGCCTCGGTGCCGCGGTACTCGTCGACGAAGTCGCCGAGGTTGTCGCCCACGTTGAGCAGGACGCGGTAATGCTTGGCGACGAAGGCGCGGCGCGTCCCCTTGGCCGAGCCCCAGTCCGGCTGCTTGCTGGTCATCAGCATGGTGTCGACGCCGCCGCCCATCGGAAACCCAAGCTTCTCGAGATTCTTGCGCGTCGCCGGCTCTTCCTCGGCCGTGCGGTTGGAGAGGTAGAACACCTTCACGCCCTTCTGGTCGGCGTACCGCGCGAACTCGAGGGCGCCGGGGACGGCGAGCGACGTCACCGTGTTGACGTACGCGTTCCAGGTCTTCGGGTCGAAGCTCGTGCCCCGGAGCGCCATCCACGCCTGGTAGCCCGAGTTGTCCAGGATCGTCTCGTCGACGTCGAGAATCACGGCGGGCGGCAGCGCCTGATACGCGCCCTTCTGCTCCTTTGGAGCGCCGGTCCAGCTCGGGTCGGCCAGCGCCTGGTCGAGACGGATCCGGGCGAGCGCAAACGCGGTGAGGGCGCTGGCCTTGAACTCGACGGACCGCTGCATCCACAGCACGGCGTTGAGCAGGTCGCTGGCGGGCGGATCCGGGGTCGGCTGGGCGACGCGCGGCGTGGCGCATCCCAGCGTCACCGAGAGGGCCAGGGCCGTCAGCCAGGTGCGCCGCGAGCGATGACCGAGCGCAGCGAGCATGTCCGTTCTCCCTCTCAGGGCGCGGACGCCCGCAGCCCGCGCAGGCTCGGCCCCAGATCCTCGTAGCGGCTCACGATCGTCCCGCCGCTCTCGCGGATGAAGAACTCGACCTGCAGATTCACCGTGGAGCCCTCGTTGTCGGCGCTCAGCCGGAAATCGCCCCGGTAGCCGACGATCAGCTTGCCGCGCGCGAAGGCGTAGCCGATCTCGGCGGCGGTGCCGCTGTCCACGTCGGTGCCGTCGAGGATGGCGATCACGCCGTGCGCCCGGTCGATCGCGGCCCGATTGGCCGCGCCGATCTCGTGATTGAGCGCGCGCCAGGCCGCGAGCCTCTCCGGTCCGGGCGGCAGGCGCTCGATCGCCTCGATCTTCCGCTGATCGGTGTGGGCCCAGGGGTCGATGACCTCGTAGCCGAGGCCCGCCACGAACGGAACGAAGACCGACCGGTAGAAATGGCGCCCGGCTTCCGAGAAGCCCAGCGGGCCGGCCAGGTAGACGCGCGACACGGTAGTCACGAGGCCCCGAGGATAGCCGACGGCCCTCGACCCCGCCACCGATGCGCTATCATCCCCGCCATGCGAGTCCCGCGCACGCTCGTGTTCGCGCTCATGATCGTCGGCGCGGGGGTGACGACCGGCATGGCTTTCGCTCAGGAGTTCGTCCCCGCGATCGTCTTCGACATGGGCGGGAAGTTCGACAAGTCCTTCAACGAGGCCGCCTACACCGGCGCCGAGCGCTTCAAGAAGGAAACGTCCATCGCGTATCGCGAGTTCGAGGTGACGAACGAGGCGCAGCGCGAGCAGGCGCTCCGGACCATGGCGCGGCGCGGCTCTCCGATCGTCGTCGGGATCGGCTTCGGCCAGGCCACCGGCATGGACAAGGTCGCCCGCGAGTTCCCGAGCCTCAAGTTCGCGATCGTCGACGCGGTCGTCGACCTGCCCAACGTCCAGTCGATCGTCTTCAAGGAGCACGAGGGCTCCTTCCTGGTTGGGATGGCGGCGGCGATGGCGTCGAAGACCGGCAAGATTGGATTCGTCGGCGGCATGGACATCCCGCTGATCCGCCGCTTCGCCCTCGGATACGTCGAAGGGGCGAAGTACGTCAACCCGAAGATCGAGATCTACCAGAACATGACGGGCACGACGCCGGCGGCCTGGAACGATCCGACGCGCGGCGGTGAGCTGGCGCGGAGCCAGTTCGACCGCGGCGCCGACGTCGTGTACGCGGCCGCCGGCGCCACCGGGCTCGGCGTGCTCCAGGCGGCGAAGGACCGGGGACGCCTCGCCGTCGGCGTCGACTCGAACCAGAATCACATCCATCCCGGCAGCGTCCTGACGTCGATGATCAAGCGCGTCGATCTGGCCATCTACCAGACCTTCAAGACCGCGAAGGACGGCACGTGGAAGCCGGGCGTTCGCTCGCTCGGCGTGGCCGAAGGCGGCGTCGGCTTCTCGATCGATCAGTACAACCGCAGCCTGATCACCCCGGAGATGGAGAAGCGGCTCGAGCAGGCGCGGGCGGACATCGTGGCCGGGAAGATCAAGGTCACCGACTACATGGCCCAGAAGTGAGCCAGCCGGCCGCGCCGGCGGTCGAGCTGCGGGGTATCGACAAGCGGTTCGGCGACGTTCACGCGAACCGTGACGTGTCGCTCGCCGTGCGCCCCGGCACGATCCACGGCATCGTCGGTGAGAACGGCGCCGGCAAGTCCACCCTGATGGGCATCCTGTACGGCTACTACCAGCCCGACCGCGGCGAGATCCTCGTCCGGGGTAAGCCTGCGGCCATTCGGAGCGCCCAGGACGCGCTCGCCGCCGGGATCGGCATGGTCCACCAGCACTTCATGCTCGTGGAGCCGTTCACCGCCCTCGAGAACATCGTCCTCGGCGCTGAAGGCGGCTTTCGCCTCGAGCCGGCCCTGGCGCGGGCTCGCGCCGAGCTCGAGCGTCTGGGCCGCGAATACCACCTGGAGATCGACCCCGACGCCCGCGTGGCCGATCTCTCGGTGGGTCAGCGCCAGCGCGTCGAGATCCTCAAGGCGCTGTACCGGGGCGCCGACGTCCTGATCCTCGACGAGCCGACCGCCGTCCTGACGCCCGCCGAGGCCGACCACCTCTTCCGGATTCTCGGGTCGCTGCGCGGCGAGGGCAAAGCTGTCCTACTCATCACGCACAAGCTTCGCGAGATCCGCGCGGTGACGGACGTCGTCACGGTGATGCGGCAGGGACGAATCGTCGCGACGCTTCCGACCGCCGAGACGACCGCCGAGCAGCTCGCCGAGCTGATGGTGGGCCGAACGGTGAGCCTGCGCGTCGACAAGGCGCCGGCGCGACCGGGCGAGCCGTTGCTCGAGGTGACCGATCTCGTGGTCGAGGACGCGCTCGGGGTCGAGCGGGTGAAGCGCGTCAGCTTCGCGGTGCGTCGCGGCGAGATCGTCGGCGTCGCGGGCGTCGCCGGCAACGGCCAGTCGGAGCTGCTCGAGGCGCTGGCGGGGATCCGCCCGGCGAAGTCGGGGCAGATCCGCGTGAGGGGCGGTCGTCTCGCCCACGTTCCGGAGGATCGCCAGCGGATGGGACTCATCATGCCGTTCGCGGCACAGGAGAGCGCGATCCTCGGGTACCACGGCGAGGCCGCCTACAACGGAGCCATCTTGCTGCGGCAAGCGGCCGTCGCGGCGAGCTTCCGCCGCCAGGCCGCCGAGTACGACATCCGTCCCGCGAACGGCAATCTGGCCACCTCGGCGTTCTCGGGCGGCAATCAGCAGAAGATCGTGCTGGCCCGCGAGCTCGACCGGAACCCCGACGTCCTCCTGGTCGGTCAGCCCACCCGCGGGGTCGACATCGGCGCGATCGAGTTCGTCCACCGGCGCCTGGTGGCGCTGCGCGACGCCGGCAAGGCGCTGCTCATCGTCTCGGTCGAGCTGGAGGAGATCCTCGCGCTGGCCGACCGGATTCTCGTCATGCACGACGGCCGGATCGTCGGGGACATGCCCCGCGCGGCCGCGACCGAGCGGACGCTCGGCCTGCTGATGGCCGGCGTCACCGAACCGCAGGCTTCGCCCAAATAAAGGAGACTCCCGTGCTCTTCACGTGCCCAGGTCCGGCAGCGCGCGGCGGCAGTTCGGCAAAGGCCCGAGGCGGCCGCCGTCACCTCTGCGTCGACGTTCACTGTCACGTCCACTACCCGCCCGCCGACGACATGGTCAAGGGCGTCTACCGCCCGGAGAACGAGCCGGCGATGCGCTTCACCAACGAGCTGTCGCGCGCGACGAACAAGAAGCAGGCGGAGAACGTCCTCGCGTGCCTCACGTCGGTCGAGCAGCGGCTCTCCGACATGGACAAGATGGGCGTCGACGTCCAGGCGATCTCGTGCTCGCCCTTCCAGTTCATGTACTCGCTCGATCCGGAGCTCGGCAAGAAGGCCGCCCGGGCGATCAACGAGAACCTGGCGGCGATCGTGCAGAAGCATCCGGACCGCTTCGTCGCGCTGGCCGACGTCCCGCTCCAGGCGCCCGACGCGGCGGCGGAGGAGCTCGACTACTGCGTCAGGCGGCTCGGCTTCCGCGGCGTGGAGATCGGCACGAACGTCGCCGGGAAGGAGATCTCGCGGGGCCGCGACGCGTTCTGGGCGAAGGTGCAGGAGCTCGACGTCATGGTGTTCATGCACCCCAACGGATTCACCGGCGGCGAGCGGCTGTCGGATCACTACTTCATCAACATCATCGGGAACCCGCTCGACTCCACCGTCGCCATCGGACACCTCGTGTTCGACGGTATTCTCGAAAAGTTTCCGAAGCTGAAGATCGTGTCCGCGCACGGCGGCGGCTACGTCTCTCACTATCCGGCCCGCATGGACCACGCGTGGGGCGCCCGCGTCGACCCGCGCACGGTCCTCAAGCGGAAACCCCGCCAGTCGCTCGCCAAGCTCTACTTCGACACGATCGTGTTCGACCGCGACCAGCTGCGGCACCTGGTGAACCTGTGGGGCGCCGACCACATCGTGGTGGGCACCGACTATCCCTACGACATGGGCTGGTACGATCCGCGCGGCTTCGTCGACGGCTGCAAGTTCCTGAAGGACGCGGACCGCGCGAAGATCCTCGGGCTCAACGCCGCGAGGCTCCTGAAGCTCAAGCCGCGCCGGACTACCTGAGGGCGGCCTCCGGCGTGCCGTCCTTCCACGGCAGATCGACCGGATACGGGCGCAGCAGGCAGTCGTCGGGCAGGCATTCGATCGGCGTGAAGTCACGGTGGGCGATGTACTCCGGCCGCTTGAAGCGCCGGATGTGGTTGGACACGGCGCAGAGGCTCAGGTAGACGCTCACCCGGTTCCACGGCGACAGGTTCGACGTCGAGGCGTGCACCAGGCAGGAGTGGAACATGATCATCGAGCCGGCCGGTCCCTTGGGCGCCACCAGCCCGCCGCGGGCGACGAGCCGGGCGATCGTCGCGTGGTCGATGGTCCACAAGGGATAGCTCGTCGTCGTGGTGTCGTGCCCGGCGTCGAGCACGCCGAGCTTGTGGCTGCCGGGAATGAACATCAGCGGTCCGTTGAACTCGTTCACGTCGTCCAGGAAGATCGCCACGTTCATGGCGCGGGCCTCCGGCATCTGGTCGTCGTTGAACCAGGTGCCGAAGTCCTGGTGCCACTGCCAGACGTCGCCGTCGAAGGCCATCTTGCCGTTGATCTTGAACTGGTGCATGTAGACCGGCTCGCCGAAGACCGCCACGACCGGCTCGATCATCCGGGGATGACGCGCGAGCCGCGCGAAGGGGGCGCTGTACATGTGGGCGGCGAAATTCGTGCGCACGGCGTCGCTGCCCCGCTCGCGCACGTTCTCGGGCCGGTACTGAGCGTAGAGGTTCGGCACCTCGTCCGTCAGCACCTTGATCTCCTCCGCCGAGAACATGCGCGGAAAGAACAGATAGCCGTCCCGGTCGAACGCGTCGAGCTGCGTCGGCGTGAGCTTCATCGCGTGACCCCCATCATGCCTTCGGCGCGCGGCGCGCGAGGGCGGCGATCGCGTCGGCGAAGTTGACCTGGCTGTCGTCCTGCGGCGCGTAGCCGATCTTCGTCTTCGCGCTGGCCAGGCTCCAGAAGCGGTGCGTGTTGCCGCTGATGCCGTAGACGATCAAGAACGGAATACCGTGCTCGTCCTTGATGTCCTCGGTCTCCACCATGCGGATGGCCTGCTGGACCTGGTCGCGCCGCGAGAGATACGTGCCGAGCGCCCGATGCATCACCTTGATGTCGCCCGGCTTCACGTGCTCGATGTCGTCGTCGCGGGGACCCCCGATACGCCACTGCACGACCCCGAGCTTTCGGCCGTCGACCTTGCCGGTGGCGAAGACGAAGCCGAGCAGCTCGTACGCGGCCTTGGCCCAGCCGTACCAGTTGTCCGAGCGCGGCGGCATCTCGGGCGTGACCATGTCGACCCGCCCGTCCCACACCAGCCGCTCGTAGTAGTCGGCGGCGTGGTTGGAGCTGGCCACGACCACCCGGCGCACGCCCTCCTCGAGCGCGACGCGATAGACGTTGTAGGCGAGGGCGACGTTCTGGTGCTCCGCCCAGAACTTGGCGTCGTTGTTCTCCTGCCAGGTCGTGGCGTCCATCCCCGGGGCGCGCACGTACCCGAGATGAATGACCGCGTCGGCGCCGCGGAAGTGCTGGCGATACTCGTTCCGCTCCGGCCGCGTCAGATCGGCGACGATCAGTCCGGGGACCTTCTCGCCGCCGCGGGTCGCGGGGACGACGTCGATCGGCACCACGTCCCACCGCTCGGCGAGCTCCTTGAACATCCGCTGGCCCACGTAGCCGGCCGCCCCCGTGATCACCACCCGTCGCTTGGCCATCGCCCGTCTCCTTGATCCATAGGCGCGCCTCGGCCGGCGGGGCCCCAGCCCCGCGACGGCTTGCAGCGCGCACATCCGCTCAGATCACCCGCAGCTTACAATGGTTGGCCAGGGAGGGAGACGGTGAAGATCACACGCGTCGAGGCGTTTCACGTGAACTGGGGCGAGGGCCGGAGCCGCAGCGCCTGGGTCCGGATCTGGAGCGACGCGGGCACGTACGGCCTGGGCGAGGCGAGCCCGATGGTGCACGGCAATGCCTCGCTCGAGATCGTGGCGAGCGCCTTCACCCCGATGCTGCTCGGCGCCGACCCGCTCGAGACGCGCATCCTTCAAGATCGGCTCTTCCATCAGCACATCAAGCTCGGCCCCGAGGGCGCGTATACCGGCGCGCTCGCCGCCGTCGACCTCGCGCTGTGGGATCTCAAGGGCAAGGCGCTCGGCCAGCCGGTGTGGAAGCTGCTCGGCGGCGCGTGGCGGCGCGAGCTCCCCTTCTACGCGTCGATCGGCGGCAACGGCGAGCGGACCGTCGACGAGGTGTGCCGGGTGGTCGAGCAGCGGCTCGAGCTCGGGCCCGTGCAGGTGAAGATCCGCTTCGACGCCGACAAGACGTCCCGTGACGTGGACCTGGCCGGCGACATCGCCAAGGCGCGGGCCGTGCGCACGCTGGTGGGCGACGGCTTTCCGCTCGCCTTCGACTCCAACAACGGCTACTCCGTCCAGGGCGCCATCCGCGTCGGCCGCGCGCTGGAGGAGCTCGGCTACGTGTGGTTCGAGGAGCCGGTGCAGCACTACCACGTCGAGAGCTTCGCCAAGGTCGCCGACGCGCTCGACATCGCGGTGTCCGCCGGCGAGCAGGAATACACGCTCCAGGGCATCCAGCGGCTGATCGAGGCGGGCGTCGACATCGTTCAGCCGGACATCGTGAAGACGGGCGGCTTCACCGGCCTCGGCGACATGGCGGCGCTGGCGCGGGCGTACGGCGTCGATCTGGTGCCGCATCAGACCCAGCCCTCGATCGGCCACACCGCCAACCTCCACTTCGTGGCGTCCCTCACCCACTCGCACTATCCGGCCGAGTACAACGGCCCGTACGGAGTCCAGGACGTGGTGTTCCGGACGCCGGTGCGCCCGGTGCGGGGCAAGTTCGTCCTCTCCGACGCTCCGGGCCTCGGGCTCGAGATCGACGAGAGCGAGCTGCAGAAGCGCATGATCCCCTGGACGTCGTCGGCCGCGAGCGGCTCCGACTAAGGTCGGCCGGAGCAGAATGCGGCTACGGAGCGCTCCACGGCGTCGACGTCAGGCGCAGGAAGCGGCTCGCGTTCTCCCACATCAGCTTGCGCGTCGCTTCCTCGCCCAGCACCTCCCGCCACCCGATCACCGTGTCGGCGTGATCCGGAAAGATCGTCTCCGGGTGGGGATAGTCGGACGCGAACATGAGCGCGTGATCGCCCAGGAGATCGATCGCCGCCTTCGTGAGCCCCACGCCCTCCGATAGATCGATGCTGACGAAGACGCGCCCCATCTGCGCGTACTCCAGCGGAGTGTGCTTGAGCGCCGGCGACACCGAGCCGCGCACGTAGTCGATCTGTCGCGTCAGCCGCACGAGCCAGTGCGGCAGCCAGCCGTGACCGCTCTCGAGCGCGCCGACGCGAAGCCGCGGATAGCGATCGAGCATCCCGCCCATCAGCATGAAGGAGAGAAACCGCTGGCCGCCCCAGGTCTGGCCGGCGCAGCGGCCCATCGCGGGGTTGTCCCAGATGTCGCGATAGCCCGGGAAGTACGGCGTCTCGATGGTGAACGCGTGGTACATGATCGGCAGATCGGCCTCGTCGGCGGCCGCCCAGATGGGCTCGAGATCGGGATCGTCGACGGGCATCCCCTCGGGGAGCAGCGGCCACACCGCCGCCACCCAGTCCTCTCGGGCTCGCTCCTTGATCACCTGCGCGCTCCACGCCGGATCGGTGGCGAGCGCGAGGATCATGCTCTTGAGACGGCGCGAATCCGCCGCGCAGTACTCCGCCATGTAACGGTGATAGGCGCGGTAGAGACCGTGGGCGAGATGCGGGGCCAGCGCGGGGGCGCCGTACGCCCACGGGCCCGGAATGATGAAATCGATGTCGCGGCCTTCGAGGTCCATGTCGCGCAGCCGGCCGCGGGCGTTGTCCTCGGCGACCCGCGGCGTGATGGGCTGGCGCGTGACCATCTGCGTGCGCCCCGATAGAAAGCCGCGATCGCCGTCGGCCGGCGGCGCCGGCGCCGCCTTCTGGCCGGCCACTCGCTGCAGGCGAACCGGCCTCACCGACAGGATCGTCGAGGAGCCCACATCCTCGGCGTCGCCCCGGCCGGCCACCGTCTTGACCGTCCGCCGATAGGGCTGCAGGTCGTCGATCCGCTCCGCGAGCTCCCGGTCCGCGTAGCGGAGCAGCACGTCCAGGGACGGGTTCACGTGAGTGTCCGAATCGATCACTCGAAAGCCCTGTCGCATCGTCCCCTCCGTGGGCCCGACAGTATCACGGCCGTTCTGCTAGGATCGCCCCTGGTGCTCGGCCACCCCTCCTTCGCCTTCCTGCTGTGCTCGCGGGTCCTCGCCAACATGGGCTTTCACATGCTGGGCGTCGCGGTGGGCTGGCAGCTCTACGCGTTGACCGGCAGCGCGCTCGATCTCGGGCTGGTCGGCCTGGCGCAGTTCCTGCCGATCGTCTTGCTGACGCTCTTGGTCGGACAGGTCGCCGATCGCTGCGACCGTCGTCTCATCGCCGTGGTGTGCCAGCTCGTCGAGGCCGCCGCCGCCCTCGCGCTCGTGGCCGCGACCGTGACCGGCCGGCAGAGCAATACGACGATCCTCGCCATCGTCGCGCTGATCGGCGCCGCGCGGGCGTTCGAGAGTCCCGCCACGACGGCGCTGGTGTCCGACGTCGTGCCCCGGCCGCTCATCGCGCGCGCCATGGCGTGGCTGGTCTCGGCGAACCAGACGGCCCAGATCGTGGGGCCCGCGCTGGGCGGGTTCCTGTCCGCGCGGAGCCCCGAAGCGGCCTACGTCGCCGCGGCCTCGCTCTTCGTCGTGGCCGGCATGTGCGCCGCCGTCATCCGGAGCCGCCGGGGACCACGCGCGGTCGAGCCCCTGACGCTCGAGAGCGTCTTCTCGGGAGTCGCCTTCATCTGGAGCCGGCGGGTGCTGCTCGGCACGATGTCGCTCGACCTGTTCGCGGTGCTGCTCGGCGGCGCCACCGCGCTCCTACCCGTCTACGCGCGCGACATTCTCGACGCGGGTCCGCGCGGGCTCGGACTCCTGCGCTCGGCCCCGGCCGTCGGCGCCTTGGCGACGTCGATCTTCCTCGCCCGCTATCCGCTGCGGCGGCGAATCGGGCCCGCCCTCTTTCGTACCGTCATGGTCTTCGGGGCGGCCACGATCGTGTTCGGCCTCTCCACCAGCTTCGCGCTCTCGCTCGTCGCCCTCGCCGTTCTCGGCGCGTCGGACGTGGTCAGCGTGGTCATCCGGGCCTCGCTCGTCCAGATCCGGACGCCGGATGCGATGCGCGGCCGCGTGAGCGCCGTGCATTCGCTGTTCACCGGAACCTCGAACCAGCTGGGCGCGTTCGAGTCGGGCCTGGTCGGAGCACTCGTCGGCACGGTTCCGTCGGTGCTGCTCGGCGGCATCGGCACGGTGGCCATCGCCGTACTCTGGATGGTTCTCTTTCCCGAATTGCGCCGCGTTCATCAGTTCGAAGAATGACGCTCGGAGGCGCGGCTTCGGCCGACGGGCGGGTGCGGCCGGGGTCGAGATGACCACGCGGCACGCGTCCGCCGACCCGTTGCGGCTGGGCTCCATCCGGGCTGATCGCGTCCGTCGCCGCGTAAAGGGAACGGGTCCCTTCGACCCCGGCCGCACCCGCCCGTCGGCCGAAGCCACGGCAACCCGCGTCGACTTGGATCGGGGGGCGCGCGATAATCCGCGGAATGGCCGCGTCCGCGTCGAGTCGTGGGCTCTCAGTGCGCTCCCTCTCGCTTCGCCCGCGCGGGCGCTCTGGCTTCTGGCGAGCGGGGCATTCGGGAGCGCTGAGGCCATCGGCTACACGCTCTACTACGCGACCAGCTTCGCGTTCACGGGGCTGGCGGTCGCGGTCGCGTTTCACGCCGGACTCTTCAACATCGGCGCCGAGGGCCAGGCGTACCTCGGCGGTCTCGGTGTGGCCCTGCTCTGTCTCGGCGCCGGCGGCTGGCCGACGACGCTGGTCGTCCCCGTCGCCGTTGTCGTGGCCGCCGCCGGCGGCGCGGCCTGGGCGTTCGTGCCCGCGTGGCTTCAGGCGCGGCGCGGCAGCCACGTCGTCATCACCACGATCATGTTCAACTTCATCGCCTCGGCATTGATGACCCATCTCCTCGTCAACGTCCTGATCAAACCGGGGCAGCAGTCGCCGGAGACGCGCGAGTTCGCTCCGAGCACGTGGCTGCCCCAGCTCCACGACGTCGCCCGATCGCTCGGCTGGGAGATCGGTCGCTCGCCCGTGAACCTCTCGCTGCTCCTGGCCCTCGCCGCCGGCGCGCTCGTCTGGCTCTATCTCTGGCGCACGCGCTGGGGCTACGAGCTCAGAGCCCTGGGCCACAACCGGACGGCCGCCGTGTACGGCCGGATCCGACCCGCGCGGACGATCATCGTGGCGATGTCGATCTCGGGGGCGCTCGCCGGCCTGATGAGCCTCAACGAGGTGATGGGCGTGCAGCATCGCCTGCTCCTGAACTTCACCGGAGGCGCCGGCTACGTCGGGATCGCGGTGGCGCTGATGGGCCGCAACCACCCGCTGGGCATCATGCTGGCGGCGGTTCCGCGGCCCCGTGGAGGCGCTGCTCCGCTCATGAGCGACGCCTTCCCCTTCGCGGCGCTCCTGGCGGCGGCGACGGCGCGCGGGGCGGCGCCGCTCGTGCTGGCGGCGCTCGGCGGCCTCTTCGCCGAGCGCTCGGGCGTCGTCGACATCGGCCTCGAGGGCAAGATGCTGGCCTCGGCCTTCGCGGCCGCCGCGGCGGCGGCCGTGACAGGCTCGGCCTGGGTCGGCCTCGGCGCCGGCATCGCCGCGGCGGTGATGGTGAGCCTCCTGCACGGCTTCGCGTGCGTCACCCATCACGGAAACCAGGTCGTGTCGGGCATGGCGCTCAACATCACGCTGTCGGGCCTCACGGCGGTGCTGGGCTACGCGTGGTTTCACGAGGGCGGCCAGACCCCGCTCCTCGGCCCCGGCGCCCGCTTCGCCCCCATCGAGCTTCCGGGCGCGGCCGCCCTCGCGAACGTGCCGGCGCTGGGGCCGATCTACCGCGAGGTCGTGAACGGCCACAACATCCTCGTCTACATCGCCGCCGCGGCCGTTCCCGCGGTCGCCTGGATCGTGTATCGCACGCGCTTCGGCCTCCGTCTGCGCGCGGTGGGCGAGAGCCCCGGCGCGGTCGACACGGCCGGCATCTCCGTCGCCGCCACGCGATACCGCGCGCTCGTCGTGAGCGGCGTGCTGTGCGGTCTCTCCGGCGCGTATCTCTCGATCGCGCATCACGCCTCGTTCATCCGGGACATGTCGGCGGGCAAGGGCTACCTGGCCCTGGCCGCGCTCATCTTCGGCCAGTGGCGGCCCGTGCCGACGCTCGGTGCGTGCCTCCTCTTCGCCTTCGCCGACGCCGCGCAGGCGCGTCTTCAGGGAACCGAGCTGCCGCTCGTCGGCGTGATGCCGGTTCAGCTCATCCAGGCGCTGCCCTACGTCTTGACGGTCTTGCTGCTGGCCGGCTTCGTCGGACGAGCGGCCGCGCCGAGCGCCATCGGTGTGCCCTACGTGAAGGAACGCTGAGCAAGAACGGAGCCCGTGATGGACTACGACATCTTTCTGGCGCCGGCGGCCGACTCGTGGAAGGTCGTCAAGCGTGCCGAGGCGCTGGGCTTCCGCCGCGCGTGGTTCTATGACACGCAGCTGCTCAACGCCGAGGTGTTCGTCGCGATGGCGGCCGCCGCCATGCAAACCGCGACGATCCGCCTCGGCACGGGCGTGCTCATCCCATCGAATCGCATCGCGCCCGTCGCCGCGAGCGGGCTCGCGAGCCTCAATGCCCTGGCGCCCGGCCGGATCGACTTCGGCGTCTCCACCGGCTTCACGGCGCGCCGCACGATGGGACTGCGCCCCGTGAAGCTCGCGGACATGGAGGAGTACATCCGCGTCGTGCGCGGGCTGCTCGCGGGCCAGACGCTCGAGTGGACCTTCGAGGACAAGCGCCGGAAGATCCGATTCCTGAACCCCGAGGTCGGCGCCTTCAACATCGCCGACCCGATTCCCCTGCACATCTCGGCGCTGGGGCCGCGCGCTCGACGGCTCACCGCCAGGCTCGGCGCCGGCTGGATCCATGCGACGGCGAACCCGGCTCACGCCAGGGCCGCGATCGCCGACATGCAGGCCGCCTGGGGCGACGCCGGCCGCGATCCGGCGGCGATGACGGCGACCGCGGCCATCGCCGGCTGCGTCCTCAGCGAGGGCGAGCCCGGCGACAGCCCGCGCGCGCGGGCCCACGCGGGGCCAACCGCCACCATCGCGCTGCACAGCCTGGTCGAGCGCGACGAGTTCGGCGATCTGGGACGGCCGATTCCGCCGCAGCTGGCGCCCCTCATCGAGCGCTATCGGCAGATCTATCTGAAGTACGAGCCGGCTGACGCCCGCTATCTCAGCAACCATCGCGGCCACCTCATGTTTCTCCGTCCCGAGGAGCAGGAGATCTGCACCGCGGAGCTGATTCGCGCGACGACGTTCACCGGCTCCAGGCCCGAGCTGCGCGAGCAGCTCCGCGAGCTCGCGCGAGCCGGATTCGATCATGTCGGCCTCACCGTGCGGCACGGGTATCCCGAGATGCTCGAGGAGTGGGCCGACGTGTTCGAGG
>QHSM01000587.1 GCA_003221595.1 Candidatus Rokuibacteriota bacterium
GTTCGCAGATGCGGTGGCACGCCGTCGCGCAACTCGAGGCGAAGCAGCACTGCCGGCGTGACCAGCGCGGTGACGCTGCGATTCAGCAGAGCGATCGCCAGGTCCGAAGCCGGGACGACGGCCAGAAGCGCGAGCACGAGCAGGCTCACCGGTTCGACGCCGGATGCCCCTGCTGCGAGGAGGGGCAGCGTGAACATGAAGCCACTGAGGACGGCGATCGTTCCCAGATATCCAGGCGTCGCCGCCGCGATGTAGGTACGCAGCAGCCGGCGCATTCGCCGCGGGCGGTAGCCGAGCGTCAGCTCGAAGGCCTGGCGCCCGTTGCCGATGAGAGCGAAGCCAGGATCGGTCCGCCGGTCGTCGTCTGCGCCGTCCGCGCGGTGCGTGCGCGCCATGGCCTCGCGTGCGACGTCCAGCTCGGGCCGGCCTGAACCCCGCGCGAGCTCTTCGACGGCGTGCCGGTAGGCGTCGCGGGTCGCGAAGTCCATCGCGGCGTAGTTCGGGCCCGCTCGCAGCACCTCGTCAACGAGGCTGACGCTCTCGAAGAACTGCGCCCAGTCCAGCGCAGACATCAGGCTCATGCTCATGATCACGTTGCGGACGGTCACGTTCATCGCGGCCTGCCGCTGATGCTCGATGCGGACAATGTCCTCGGACGTTCTCCCCTGCGCTTCCAGCCGTTGATCGAGCCAGCGCAGGGCCGGAGTCACTGCGCGATCCTGCTCTCGTAGCCGCTGGACGAGCTGCACCGCGAAGGCCGTCACCAGCGGGCCACCCTCGAATCGCGCGAGGCCCTTCGCCGTCGGCGCGACGGCACCGTCGCCAACGCCGAGCAGCTCGTCCGCCAGGGCGTCGGCCTCCTGGCGCGCCGCGCGTCCGCGAACGATGCTCTCCGCCAAGCGCCGAAGATTCTCGGCGAGCACGACGCGCAGCGTGATCGCCACCGCCCACAACTCGCCCATGGTCAGCGGCTGCACGCGCTGGTAGGCGAGCACGAATCGCCGAAGCGATTCGGGGTCGAGCCGGCTATCGGTGTGGGCAACGAACGCCCAGGCGATTCCGTAGACGCGCGGATAGCCGGCGAGCGGCCCCTCGGCCAGCTTGGGCAGCTTCCGATAGAACCCGGGCGGCAGGTCGTCGCGGATCTCGCGCAGCTGCTCGTCCACGACGTGGAAGTTGTCGACGAGCCATTCCGCCGCCGGCGTGATCGCGCGCTCCTGGCGGATGGCGTTGGCGATCACGCGGTACGAGTCGCGAAGCACGCGGCCGTTGTGTTCCACGCGCTGCAACAACCGCCGCCCCCGACCCGACCGCCGCATGACGCCCTGGGCCGCCGCCAGGCTCTCGGCGTGCTGCTCGAGTCGCTCGATGCCGAAGAGCTCGGCGCGGATCGGGTCGTCGGACTCCCGGGCTATCCTCACGCGGATTTTCTTCAGGGTTTTTCCTGCAGGGGCTAGACGGAGAGGGCGCGTCCCGGCCGGCGCAGCAGGCCATTCGTGGTCGGCATCCCCATGCGCCGCAACCAACGGAAATGGGCAATCACGCCTTCCCGGAGCGATCTGTGCTCGGTGTATGTGACCTCAAAGTCTCGACATGCTTGTTTCACCAGCTTCGAGATCGCCGGGTAGTTGACGTGGCTGACCCTCGGGAACAGGTGGTGTTCGATCTGGAAGTTCAAGCCGCCAAGGAGCCACGCCACGACCCGGCTAGGCCGGGCGAAGTCCACGGTCGTCTCCGCCTGATGGATGGCCCAGGGCCGCTCGATACGCCCGGTGGCCGCGGAGAGGGGCGGAAACGCCGCCTCTTCCACGCAGTGGGCCACCTGGAACACCACGGCGAGGGTGATCCCAAGCACCAGCGCGGCGATCCCGTAATGGATGAGGACCACATTCACGGGGTGGAGAAACATCGGGACCGCGAATGCGCAGGCGAAAAAGGTCGCCTTGCCGGCCACCAGGAAGGCGAGGTCCCACCCGGTGGGGCGGCGGATTCGGTGGCTGCCGATTCGGCCGGCAATGAGCCTTCGGAAATCGTCGACGAGGTGCCACCTGATCGCGAGACAGCCGTAGAGCGGCCAGAGGTAGAGGTGTTGCCATCGGTGAAAAGTGAGCCGGCGCTGATGTGGCGTGACCCGGCCGAAGATGCCGAGGTTGAGGTCATCGCCGTCAGCTTGTTGATCGAGCGGTGGTCGGAGTACGCGTGATGGCCGCCGTCGTGTTGGATGTTGAAGCCGATACCGGCGGCGGCCAACCCGAGCAGGACGGCCAGCGGCACACTCTGCCACCACGCGTGGACCACGAACACGAGCAGCAGGTACGTGACAGCCAGACCGGCGAGGAGGATCGCCGTCTTCAGGTACATCTCCCAGCAGTCGCGTCGCCGCCGGCCGGTGACCTGGAAATACTCGTCGACTCGCCGCCGAAGCTCGAGCTGGAAGGCGCTATCCGGCCCGAATTTGAGAGCTCCTCCCGAGGTCATCGTGACTGCTTTTCGAGCAGGTACTGGTCGATCCCATCCTCGATCTCACGAGGGAACGACGGCGCAGCTCCCAGGAGCTCCAGCTGGTAGGTGCGCAGCATGATCTCGCGGAAAATCGGCAGCGCTGCGCGGCCCCCGGTCTCCCTGTCGCCCAGGGTACGGTTGTCGTCGAAGCCGATCCGGACCGCCACCGTGACCCCCTGCGGGCCGTAGGTCGACCCCACGAAGAGCGCATCACGAAATTCGCTCGTCGTTCCGGTCTTCCCCATCACCGGGATCGGGAAGTCGCGGCCGTAGAGGGAATGGGCGGTACCTTCCGGAATGCGGACCACCCCCCGCAATCCCTCCTGGATCAGGTTCAGGTGTCTGGAGTCGAACTCGAGCGCGGTTCGGGCCGCCTCGTAGAACACCTCGCCGGAGGCGCCGGTCACGCGATCGATGATGTACGGCTCAGCCAGGATCCCGGAGGCCATCGCGCGGTAGGCGCCCGCCAGCTCGAGGAGCCGCACCTCTGACGCCCCCAGGGCCGTGGTGATGTATGGCTGCAGCGGTGTGCGGATTCCCAGCTCGCGGGAGGCCCGGATCACTCTGTTCAGGCCGATCTCACGGGTGATCCACACGGCGACGGCGTTGCGGGACTCGGCGATCGCCTGCCGCATCGGGATCGGCCCGCTGAACTCCTTATCGTAATTGGCGATCCACTTCACCGGACGGTCAGCCCCCATGCGTACCGCGATCGGTTCGTCGGGCACCGTGGTGTCGAGCTTCAAGCCCTGCCGGAACGCGGCCAGATACACCAGCGGCTTCCACGCGGAGCCCGCCTGGCGCAGGGCGCCTGTCGCGCGGTTGAAGTCGGAATATCGCGCATAGCGATTCTCGTAAAAGCTCCGCCCGCCCGCCTCGGCCAGGATCGCCGCGTCCGCGTTGCGTAGCACAACCACCGAGCCCTGGATCAGCCCCTTCGCCTGAGGGTGCCGCTTCTCGTAGAGGGCGAGGCCGGTCTCGAGCGCTTCGTTTACGATGGTCTGCACCCGCTGATCCACTGTGGCGTGGACCAAGATCCGCCCCTGGAAGAGATCCTCGACCCCGAAGCGGCCCGCGCCGTGGCGCCTCAGCTCGTCGAAGACGGTGTCGATCGCGGCGGGGGCCTGCGTCTTGACCGGGTTGTTCGTCACCTTCGCCACGCGCACCGGCTCGGCCTGCAAGCGCTTCGCGAGGTTCGCGGGGATGTAGCCGTTACGCGCCATCAGGGCCAGGATCTCGTTGCGGCGGCGCAGGGGCCGCGCGTTGCCGGGCACCGGGAGATAGTCCCGCGGCGCCTTGGCGATCCCCGCCAGCAACGCGGCCTTTCCGGCATCCTCCATCGTGTAACTCGACAACGGCTTGTCGAAGTAGTACTCGGAGCCGGCGGCGAAACCGTAACGTCCGTTGCCTAGGTAGTTGAAGCTGGCGGAGCGCGCGAAGATCTCGCGTTTCGCCTGCTCTCGCGATCCGAACCTCCGGCGCATCTCCTCCTCGAGCCAGAGCGCCAGCCGCACCTCCTCCAGCTTCCGGAAGAGCTTGTTCGTGGTCCGGGCCCCCGCACCCGCGGAGAAGAGCCGCCAAGTCAGGTTGTCGCGGAAGAGAGTTGCGCTGTTCTCGCGGCTCCATCGGTCCCGCAGGAAGTAACCGCGGACGAGCTGCTGGGTGAGCGTCGAGCCACCCTGGGGGAGATGTAGCCGGAATCCGTCCCCGTTCCACCACGCGCCCACGGAGCTGATCGCCGCCTTGTAGAGCACCCGCGGCAGCGCCCGGTAGTCCACGCCGGAGTGGGCGAAGAAGTTCTTGTCCTCGGCCGCCAGGATCGCGTGGCGGAGAACCGGCGGCACTTCTTCATAGGAAACGACCTGACGGTACTCCCGTGCCAGCTCGACCAACACCGCGCCCCGTGCGTCGTAGACTTTGCCGATTGTCGAGAGCTCGAACCGAATGAAGGGCTCGAGGTCAGGAACGTCGCTCCGGTCGAAGTAGATGTGATGGGCCAGTCCCCACGTCGTGAGCACGAGCGGTAGCAGCGCCATGAGGAGCACCGTAAGCCACACGGCACGGCGCGGCCATGCCGACCGCAAGCGGCGAACAACAAGGGCGACGCCGGGCGCACACAGGCTCATCTGGCCCGTCTATTGAGCCTGCGTCGCGGGTGCCGGGCCCTCCGAGGTCATTCCCCGGCCCGGGGGTTCGCCGATTGCCGGCCAAGCGGCGGCGTCAGCCCGCAGTCGACGATTTTGTGCAGCAGCGTCTTGTAGCTCACCTGGAGGATCCGGGACGCCGCGGCTCGATTCCAGTGCACCCGATGGAGCACGTCCTCGAGCGCTTTACGCTCGGCCTCGCGAGCCGCCCGCCGCGCGATCTCCCGTAGGCTCTCGGCGGGCTGCGGGACCAGGCCGTGTCCATTACGGCCACGGATACGGCCGCGGGCCACCAGGGCCTCGATTTCGCCCTCGACATCCGCGAGCACCACGAGGCGGCGGACGACGTTCTCCAGCTCGCGGACGTTGCCCGACCACGGGTGCTGCTGCAGGTGGGTCATCGTCTCGGCCGAGAGCTGCTTCTGCCGTCCGTACTGCGCGTTGAACTTCTCGAGAAACCACAACGCCAGCGCCGGAATCTCTTCTCTCCGCTCGCGC
>QHSM01000588.1 GCA_003221595.1 Candidatus Rokuibacteriota bacterium
CCCACGACCAGGATGATGGCGACGGCGGTCAGGAACCCCAGCCCCGGAAGGGGCCGGCCGAGCATCTTCTCGTACATGGGGGCGAAGACGTCGTCGATCCGGCTCCAGAAAATCCAGAGGAGCCACGCCGTGAGGAAGACGGGAACCGTGACGAAGAAGCCGGCGATAAAACGAACCTTGAGCCAGTTCCTCATGGTTTCTTCGAGAATAGCACCCCGTGCTAGCGGCGCCGGCAGAGTGCGTCGGCGCGCGCTGGTCACCGGCGGCGCCATCCGCGTCGGGCAGGCGATCGCCCTGTCGCTGGCGCGGGCGGGGATGGACGTGGCAATCGGCTACCATCGCTCGGGGCGCGCCGCCCGGCGCGCGGCCGCGGAGATCGGGGCGCTGGGCGGGCGGGTCACGACGATCCGCGCGAACCTTGCCGACCCCGCGCAGGCGCGACGGCTGGTCCAGCGGGCGGCGCGGGCGCTCGGCGGACTCGATGTGCTCGTCAACAACGCCGCGATCTTCGACCGCACGCCGTTCGCCACCACCACGCCCGCGCGCTACGATCGGCTGCTGGGGCTGAACCTGCGCGCCGCTTTTTTCTCCTCTCAAGAGGCCGCCGCGATGATGCGGCGCCGCGGCGGGCACATCGTCGACATCGGCGACGCCGGCGCGGCGGGGCCGCGGCCGAACTACATCCCCTACACGCTGGCCAAGGTGGGGATCGAGAGCCTGACCCGCGGGCTGGCGGTGGCGCTCCGGTCACGGCGCATCGCGGTGAACTGCGTCGCCCCCGGCGCGGTGCTCCGGCCGCCTCGATTCTCCCAGGCGCGCTGGCGGAAGGTGACCCGAGGTCACGCCGGCAGCGGCGCCGCCGTCGCCGCCGCGGTCCTCTTCTTCGCCACGTGTCCCCGCTACATCACCGGCCAGGTGCGGAGGGTTGACGGCGGCGAGGGCGTGACGCGCTGAACGGCGATCGCGGACTACGGGCGGACGATCCGGCCGCCGCCCATCGTGCGCAGGAAATCGCCCAGCGACGCGAAACGCATGAACGGATTACCGCGCTTCTCGTCGCCGATCGTCGACGACGGACCCCCGTAGTTGTGACCGGGGAAGAGAAGCGTGGAGTCCGGCAGCGCGCCGAGGCGCTGCGTGAGCGAGTGGTACATCTGAGCCGGATCGCTGCCCGGCAGGTCGGTGCGCCCGCATGAGCCGATGAAGAGCGTGTCGCCCGACACGAGCCGGCCGTCGATCAGGAAGCACTGGGAGCCCGGCGTGTGCCCGGGCGTGTGCATGAAGGTCAGCGTCAGACGTCCGATCGCCAGCGTCGAGTGGTTGTCGACCGCCACCAGGTCCGAGCCGAAGCCCCGGAGGAACTCGCTCTCGGCCTTGTGGACGTAGACCTTCGCCTTCACGCGCCCCAGCAGATCCTCGACGCCCGGGATGCGCCCGGGCATTCCCCACGACTCGAGGCTGCCGCCGACATGGTCCTGGTGGGTATGCGTGACGAGCGCGCCCGTGATCGTCATGCCCCGCGCCTGGGCGGTCTCGACGATCGTATCGATCTCCCACGCCGGATCGACGACCACGCACTCGCGCGCCACCGGATCGCCGATGAGATAGACGAAGTTCTGCATCGGCCCGAGCTCCATCTGCTGGAGATAGATCGTGTCGTCGGCCATGGCCCCCATCCTACCTCCGCTCGCGGCGATCGGGGTAGAATGCTCCCCCGACCGATCAGTCCGCTGGGGAGACCGCATGACGACGGCACAGTCCGCGGCAGCACGGCGCGTGACCTATCAGCTCGAAACCCTCTGGGACTACGACTACGTGCCGACGCACGACGAGCTGGCGACCCTGTACGAGACGGCCAAGAAGAACCAGTGGAACGGCTCCACGGCAATCGACTGGAGCCGGCCGGTCGGCACCGAGGGCCCGGTGCTCAACGTGCAGATGGCGTTCCAGGGAACCGAGTTCTACGGAAAGCTCACGGACGAAGAGAAGAAGGAGGTCGAGATTCGTGTCTCGGCCTGGCGTCTCTCCCAGTTTCTCCACGGCGAGCAGGGCGCGCTCGTCGTGTGCGGGCAGCTGGTCAACTCGATCCCGGAGCTGGACGCGAAGCTCTACGCCTCGACCCAGGTCGTCGACGAAGGGCGGCACGTCGAGGTGTTCGAGCGGTACGTCAAGAAACTCCACAAGATCTACCCGGTCGACCCGCTCCTGAAGGCCCTGCTCGACGAGATTCTCGCGACCAATATCTGGGAGCTGAAGCTCCTGGGCATGCAGATGATCGTCGAGGGACTCGCCATCGCCGCCTTCAACCTCATGCGCAAGCAGACCGGGGATCCGACCCTGGCGGACCTCCTGGACTACGTCCTGCAGGATGAGGGTCGCCACGTGAACTTCGGCTACTTCGCGCTGCGGCGCTCGATCCCGACGATGGAGGCGTCGAGGCGCGAGCTGCTCGAGGATTTCACCTTCCGGGCGTGCGACCAGATGTACGCCCGGGACGAGCGGACCGGATTCCAATCGGTGAAGAGCGTCTGGAGGGAGATGGGCTGGGACGGCGACGCGGTCTGGCGCGACGCGATCGCCAATTCCCCGACGACCAAGGCGTTCAACAGCTTCCTGTTCCGCGACAACCTGATGCCGCGCCTGGAGCGGCTCGGGCTCATCTCCGAGCGGATCGCGCCGCGCTACCGGGAGCTCGGACTCCTCACCTGATCAGCCCTTGAAGTCGTCGGGCACCTTCAGGGGCTCGCCGAGCTGCTTGGCGTCGACGGAATAGATCGCCGGCGCCGTCTTCAGCTTGACCCAGGCCTGATCGCCCTCGCGCTTGCCGACGAGCAGCACCGCGGCCTCGCTGCCGTCCGCCTTGAGGAGCGTGACCTCGAGCGTCGGCGCGTCGAGACCGTACTTGGCCGGTTCGGCGCCCGTCGGCGCGGCGATCGTCTTCCACTTGAGGGCGCGGAGCGCGTAGAGCAGATTGTCCACGGTCGCCGCCTTCGCCGCGCCGCGTGGGCCCTCCACCACCTTCCAGTCGGCGTCGCCGCTCCGCTCGACGACGACCGTCTGGTTGCCGGCCCGCACGCGCATGCGCTTGATGTCCCGCGGCTGGAGCCCCGGAAACAGGGTGCGGTCGCGCAGCTCGTCGACCGAGCGGCCGATCTCCTCGAGCGCCTTGCCGTCGACGAGCACCACCGGTCCACGGCCGACCACGCCCGCGTACGCGCTCGCCGCGCCCGCACGGCGCTCCGGCGACGGCGCCAGCAGGAGCGTTCGCGCCGCGGGCGTGCCCGGATCGCCGATGCTCACGCGCACCGTGGGCTTCGCCAGGTAGCGGGGAATGCCGGCGGCGTCGTCGGTGAGGAAGGCCTGCGCCCTGAGCCCGAGTAGCTTGAACAGCACGGCGCCCGCCTCGACCTGGTCGGCCGGCAGCGCCTCCGGCGCGGTGATCTTCCAGCGCCCGTTCTCCTGCGCCAGGGTCACGGCGCCCTTCGGGCTCTCGATCTCGATCCGCGTCACCTTGTCCCGGTCGACCCCGACCACCGCCTTGTCGCGGAGCACCGCCACGTTCTTCGGCACGGCGGCCCACGTCTCGTCGGGGATCAGCACCACCGCCGACTCCCCCGCCCGCATGGCGTAGACACCCTTCTTGGCGGTATCGGCGCGACCGAGGAGCAGCGTCTGCGTCGCGCGGTCCTTGTCGCGGCCCGTGTGGATCGCGACCCGCAGCGGCCGGTCGAGCCCGAACGGCGCCAGCGAGGGCGGCGCCTCGGCCACGAACTCCTTCACGCGAGCCCCGTGGAGCTTGTCCACGAAGTCACGGAGGATGCCGGAGTCGGCCGGCAGCGCCCGCGGGCGGATCAGTTGCCAGCGCCCGTCGGCCTGCTCCGCGGCGATCGAATCGTCGGCCGTGACGATCTCGAGCCCGGTGACGTCCTTCGGGTCGAACGCGAGCACGGCCTTGTCGCGAAAGTCGGCGACCGGCCGCGTCGTGTCGCGCAGGACCGATTCGCCGACCACGAAGACCGCGGGCTTGTCGGCCTCACGCGCGTACACCCACACGCCGGTCGGGCTCTTCGCCCCGAGGACCAGCCCGAGCGACTTCCCGTCCTTGAGCTTCGCCGTGATCTCGGCCACCGGCTTGTCGAGGCCGAAATCGCCGAGCGCCTTCGGGGCCGCCTCGATCTCGCGGTCCATCCGCGCGGTGACGACCGAGGTGACCGTTTCGTCGATCGGGCCGCGGTCGCCGCGCGCCTTGACAGGCTCGAGGATCCGCCAGCCGTCGGCGTCGCGCTTGAGCTTGACGACCCCGTCGGGGCGCTTGATCTCCATCTCCGTGACGTCGGCC
>QHSM01000589.1 GCA_003221595.1 Candidatus Rokuibacteriota bacterium
CCAATGACGTCGGCGCGACGCGAGCTACGTGCGGAACTTGTGCGAGCGGTCGACGTGCGCCTGGTAGGCGTCGAGCTCGGCATCGAGCCGGCGGGGCGTCCAGCCGAGGAGCTGCGCCATGCGGCGCCCGATCGACTGCGCGCAATCTTGCCCCTGGCAGCGGCTCGTGCCGATGCCGGTCCGCCGCAGCAGCACGTCCTGGAGCGAGACCGCCATCTCGTCCTGCACCGCCCGGTGCAGCTCGGCGACCACGTCGGGGTTCGAGGGGCAGAGCGGCTCGGTGCCCCCCGCCACCTTGCCGGCGAGATCGATCACGCGGCTCCAGCCGCGGCCGTACGTGGTCACCAGCGTCTCCAGCGTCTCCGGGCGGAGCCCGGTGGCCGCCGCCTCGCCGGAGACGTCGAGCCACGCCCGAGCCTCGACGCGGGACACGTCGTCGTCGGTGCCGTCGAGCGCGACCCGGTCGCTGCGCCCGGGCCCGGAGCGGCCGAGCGTGCGCATGACCTGGTCGCCCAGCTGGGCGGCCAGGCTCCTGAAGCAGGTGAGCTTCGTGCCCGTGATCGACAGCAAGCGCCCCCGCTCCTCCGCGACGACCCTGTGGGCCCGCGAGACGTCGGACGCGCGCTTGCCCTTCTCGAACGAGAGCGGGCGCACACCGGCGTACGTGTAGACAACCTCCTTCGGCGACACGCGCGCATCGGGCAGAACCTTGTACACCTCGTCCAGGAGGTAGTTCACCTCCTCGCCGGTGGCGTGCAGGCGGTCCGGGTCGCCGTCGAACTCGCTGTCGGTCGCCCCGATCAGCGAGAACTCGCGCCACGGGACGACGAAGATCATGCGGTCGTCGCCGGTCGAGTGGTAGATGGCGCGCTCGGTAAGCTTCGGCAACAGGCAGTGAATGCCCTTGGTCCGCCGCAGGATGCGGGGGCCCCGCTCCGACACGCGCGCGAGATCACGGAGCTGGTCGACCCACGGGCCGGTCGCGTTGACGACGATCCGCGCGCCGAGGGTCGCGACGCGCCCAGTGAGGAGGTCGCGCGCGCGGACGCCGGTGATCCGGCCCTTCGCGTCGCGGACGATCTCGGCGACCTGGGCGTAGTTGAAGGCCCGCGCGCCCAGCCGGCACGCCGAGAGCACGTTCTCGAGGCAGAGCCGCTCGGGATAGACGAGCAGATCGTCGAAGTAGTAGCCGGCGCCGCGGAGGTCGCGCGCCCGGAGCGTGGGCTCGAGCGAGAGCGCGTCGACCACGGGCAGCACGCGGTAGCGCTCCCGGTCCCGGCCCGGCGCCAGCCAGTCGTAGAGCTTCAATCCGATGCGCACCTTGATGAGGCTGCGCGACGAATCCCGGTAGATCGGCACCAGGAACGGCAGCGGCCGCACCAGGTGAGGCGCCAGACCGCGTAGCGTCTCGCGCTCGCGGAGCGATTCGCGCACCAGCGAGAAGTCGAACAGCTCGAGATAGCGCAGGCCGCCGTGGATCAGCTTCGACGACTGGGACGTCGTCGCCGACGCGAAGTCGCCCTGCTCGATCAGCGCCGTCGACACGCCGCGCAGGGCGAGATCGCGCGCGACCCCGGCGCCGGCCATGCCGCCGCCGATGACGACCACGTCGTACTCGGCATCCTCGAGCGGCCAGGGACGGATGTTCATCGGATCAAGCACTCTCTCGAAGGTCCGGGACGGAGCGCCCGGTGGCCACCAATCACCCGCGCAGGGCGTCGAGCATCACGCGCGTGGCGAGGCGCAGGGCGACCGGCAGCCCGTCCTCGTTCATCTCGAATTCCGGCGCGTGATGCGGGCGCGTCGGTCCCGTCGCCGGCGCGATCCCGACCTGGAAATAGCAGCCCGGCCGGGCCTGGAGGAACAGGCTCATGTCGTCACTGGCCATCACGAGGCTCTCGCCCGCCACGGCCTCGCCGCCCAGCTCGTCCACCGCGCACGCTCGCACGAGCGCGGACTCGCGCGCGTGGTTGACGACGGTCGGGCATCCGACACCCATGAACCCCAGGGTCGCCTCGGCGCGGTAGGCGCTGGCGATGTCGCGCGCGAACGCGCCCAGCCGCTCCTTGACCTGCTCGCGCACGGCCGGGTTGAAGGTGCGCAGCGAGCCGCGCATGACCGCGGTCGCCGGGATGATGTTGTGCTTGGTCCCGGCCACGATCTGCCCCACGGTGAGGACAGCCGTCTCTTGCGCCGAGACCTCGCGCGAGACCAGGTTCTGCATGCCGAGCAGGATGTTGGCGGCGACGGTGACGGGATCGATCGACAGGTGCGGATACGCGCCGTGTCCGCCGCGGCCCGTGATCTGGACGTCGAAGAAGTCGGCCGACGCCATCGCCGGGCCGGGACGGACGCTGACCCTGCCCACCGGCGTCTGCGTCGTCAGGTGAAGCCCGTACACCTCGCTGACCCGGGGATTGTCGAGCGCGCCGTCGTCGATCATGGGCTTGGCGCCGCTGAAGATCTCCTCGGCGGGCTGGAACAGAAAGACCGCCGTGCCCGGCACCTCGCGGCGGCGCGCCGCCAGCATCTCGGCCAGCGTGATGCCGATCGCCGTGTGCCCGTCGTGCCCGCACGCATGCATGACGCCCGGCGTCGCCGACCTGAACGGCAGATCGAGCGTCTCGGTGAGGGGCAAGGCGTCGATGTCGGCGCGCCACGCGATGGTGCGACCGGGCCGATCGCCGCGCAGCACCGCGACAACGCCGGTGCGCCCGATGCCCGTGCGCACCTCGAGCTTGGCGGCGGAGAGACGCTCGGCGACGATCTCCGCGGTCCGGCGCTCCTCGAACGACAGCTCCGGATGGCGATGGAAGTCCCGTCTCAGCGCCACCATGCCGTCGAGACGACGGCCGATCTCTTCCGCCCACTCCGGTGTGGTTTTGCCCATGGCTCGCTCCCCGGCCGCCCGCGGCCTCGTCACACCGTACTGCCCGGCCCGCAGGCCAGTCAACATCCGCTCACACCTCCGGTCGGCGGCGGGGCGGGCGGCCGGGGGTTCGCAGGGGTCGAGACGACCACGCGGCACGCGGGCGCTGCTCCGAAGCGGCTGGGCTCCATCCCGGCGCGGCTCGTCCGCTGCCGCATGGAGGTTCCGTCAGCGGCTGCTGCGTCCATTGCCATCGCACCGCGTCTGCGATGTCCGCGGCGGTGGCGACGGGGTGGCGTTCGTGGCGTCCGCTTCAGCGGACGAGGTCGCGGAGGGAGGAGAGGATGAGGTCGGGGGCGATTTCGGCGATGCGGGGGTCGCCGGCGGGGGTGATTCCGGTGAGGACCAAAACGGTGGCCAGTCCGAGTCGCTTGCCCATTACGATGTCCGTCTCGAGCCGGTCGCCCACGATCGCGCATTGACTCGCGGTCATGCCGAGATGCGCCAGCGCCACCTCGAGGATGATCGGCGACGGCTTTCCGACGACGACCTCGACCGTGTGTCCGGTCACCGCCTCGACGGCGGCAGTCATGCCGGCGCAATCGGGAATCTCGCCGGACTCGGTTGGACATGTGCGGTCGGGGTTGGTGGCGATCAGCCGCGCGCCCTGCCGCACCGCCTGCAGGGCCGTGTTCAGCTTCGCATAGTCGAAGGTGCGATCGAAGGCGATCACCACCCAGCGAACGCGGTGGTCCGTGCGCACCTCGAACCCGTGGTCGCGAAGCTCGCCGATCAGGGGCGGCTCGCCGATGACGAAGACCGGAGCACCGCGATCGAGGCGCGCCAGATGGCGCGCGAGCACCAGGGACGAATTGATCACGTCGTCCACCGGCGTCGGGATTCCCAGGCGCGTCAGCTTGCGGGCGTACTCGTCACGCGTCTGGATCGGCTTGTTGGAGAGAAAGGCGACCCGCCGGCCAGCCGCCCGCAGGGCGGCGATCGCGGCGTCGGCGCCGGGAACCAGCGACTGACCACGGTAGACCGTCCCGTCCAGATCGAAGAGCCAGCCGCGATGCGGCAGGGCGAAGGTCGGCGGCACCTAGCGAACGAGGGGCGCGACGGCGGCCTGGGCGAGATCGGCGAAGGGCGCCGGCATGACGCCGAGGAGCACGATGCCGAACAGCGCCACCGCCAGCGCCAGCCCGCCGGCCAGCGAGGGCGCGTAGGCGGTCGCCGCGCCCTCCGGTTCGCGCATGTACATGTAGACGACCACGCGCAGATAGTAGTAGGCCGCCACTGCGGAGTTCAGTACGCCGATGACCGCGAGCCAGACGTAGCCGGCGCGCACCGCCGCGCCGAACACGTAGAACTTGCCGACGAAGCCGGCCAGCGGCGGAATTCCGACCAGCGATAGCAGGAAGAGGCCGAGGGCCGCCGCCAGGAGGGGATGGTGCCGGGCGAGCCCCGCGTAATCCGCGACCTCGACCGCTTCGTCACGCGCGCGCTCGCACAGCGTGATGACGCCGAACGCGCCGGCGGTCGTGAACGCGTAGACCAGGAGGTAGAAGAGCACGGCGCCCGTCCCGCCGGCTCCGCCGGCCACGAGACCGACGAGCATGTAGCCGACGTGGGCGATCGACGAGTAGGCGAGCATTCGCTTGAGGTTCGACTGCGCGATCGCCACCACGTTGCCGATGGTCATCGTGACCGCCGCGACGGCCCAGAGGAGCGCCGCCCCGTCGAGCGCGAGGCCCCGCGGCACCACCGCCAGCACCCGGATCAGCGCTGCGAAGGCTCCGGCCTTGGAGCCCGTGGCGATCAGCGCCGTCACGCTCGTGGGCGCCCCCTGATAGACGTCGGGCACCCACATGTGAAAGGGGACCGACGAGATCTTGAAGCCGAAGCCGACCAGCACGAGCCCGAGGCCCATGACGAACAGGGGGTCGCGCGGGCGCGCGGTCATCGCCGCCGCGATGCGGTCGAGGCTCGTCGTTCCGGTGGCCCCGTAGATCAGCGCGATGCCGTAGAGGAGGAACGACGAGGCGAACCGCGGGCTCCGCGACCTCACCACCCGCGAGTGGGCGGTGCTGGTGCCGGTGGTGACGCTCATCGTGTGGATCGGCGTGTACCCGGCGGCCTTCACCGGCAAGACCGAGACGACGGTCGAGGCCCTGATCGCCCAGGTGGAGGCGAAGACCGGGATGAACCGCTGATGGACGCGATCGTCTTTCCGCCCATCGCCCTGCTGCCGCTGCTGCCGACCCTGATCGTGCTGGGCGCGGCGGTGCTGGTGATGGCGCTGGAGCTCGGCCCGCGCGCGATCCCCCGCGAGCTCTCGGCGGTGGCCGCGCTGGCCGGCATGATCGGCGCGCTCCTCGCGACGCTCGCGCAGTGGGGCACCTCGCAACGCGCGTTTCGCGACATGGTCGTGCAGGACAATTTCGCGCTCTTCTTCAACGTGGTCATCTGCTACTCGGGCGCCCTGGTCGTGTTGCTGTCGATGGACTACCTGCG
>QHSM01000590.1 GCA_003221595.1 Candidatus Rokuibacteriota bacterium
GGAGACGGTGCTCGGCTACGTCAACGCGACGTCGTTCGGCACCATCGATCCGCTCTTCGGGCACGATCTCAGCTTCTTCGTCTTCGTCCTGCCCCTCTGGCGGCTCGTGTACGGGTGGGCCATGACGCTCGTCACCGCGACGATCGTCCTCACGCTCGTCGTCTACGTGCTCCAGCGAAGCCTCGTCCTCACGAGCCGCGGGCCGCGGCTGGCCGCCGGCGCGCGCATGCACCTGCTCGTGCTCGGCGCTCTTGCGCTCGGGCTCAAGGCCGTCGGGTTCTGGCTCGACCGGTTCGAGCTGGTCTTCTCGCCCCGCGGCATCGTGTTCGGCGCCGCCTACACCGACATCTACGCGTCGCTGCCCGTCCTGGGCGCCCTCGGGGTGTTCGCGGCGCTCTGCGCGGTCGCGTGCCTGGCCCAGATCGCGCGGGCGGGGCTGCGGCTGGTGGCGGGCGGCCTGATTGCGCTGGCCCTGGTGTGGGTGCTGGGCCTCGGCATCTACCCGGCGCTGCTCCAGCGCCTGCGCGTGACGCCCAACGAGCTCGTCGCCGAGCGCCCGTTCATCGAGCACAACATCCGCATGACGCGCCAGGCCTACGGCCTCGACCGGATCGTCGAGCGCGAGTTCCCGGCCGACGAGGCCCTGGACGCCCGGGCGCTCGAGCGCAACGCGGCGACAGTCAAGAACATCCGGCTCTGGGACTACCGCCCGCTCCTGCGCACATTCGCGCAGCTCCAGGAGATCCGGACCTACTACAAGTTCGTCGACGTGGACAACGACCGCTACGTCGTGAACGGCGAGTACCGCCAGCTCATGCTGTCGCCGCGCGAGCTGTCGTACCAGCACCTGCCGTCCCGCATCTGGATCAACGAGCACCTGACGTTCACGCACGGCTACGGCGCCGTGGTCGGGCCCGTCAACCGCATCACTGCCGAGGGGTTGCCGGAGTTCCTGGTCAAGGACATCCCGCCCCAGTCGAGCGACGGCTTTCCGAAGATCACGCGGCCGCAGATCTACTACGGCGAGGTCAGCAACGAGTACGTGCTGGTGAAGACGAAGTCGCAGGAGCTCGACTATCCCTCCGGCGACCAGAACGTCTACGCGACCTATGCCGGCGCCGGCGGCATCCCGCTCTCGTCGTTCCTTCGCAAGGTGCTGTTCGCCGTGCGCTTCGGCGAGATCAAGATGCTCCTGTCCAACGACCTCACCGACCAGAGCCGGATCATGTTCTACCGCTCGGTCGCCGAGCGCGTCCGGCAGATCGCGCCGTTCTTCCGGTTCGACCGCGATCCGTACATGGTCGTCGCCGACGACGGGCGCCTGATCTGGATGCTGGACGGCTACACCACCACCAGCCGATATCCCTACTCGGACCCCGTGCCGGGGATCGGCAACTACATCCGCAACTCGGTGAAGGTCACCGTCGACGCCTACGACGGGACCGTGACGTTCTACCTGGCCGACCCGAGCGACCCGATCGTCCGGGCGTATAGCGGCGCGTTTCCCGGGCTGCTCAAGCCGCTCGAGCAGATGCCGGAAGGGCTCCGCCGCCACATTCGCTATCCCGAGGACTTCTTCGCCATCCAGGCGCGGAAGTACGCGAGCTACCACATGCTCGACCCTCAGGTCTTCTACAACAAGGAGGACCTCTGGGCGGTGCCGCGCCGGGCGATCGAGGGGCGCGACCGGGACATGGAGCCCTACTACACGATCATGCGAATGCCGGGGGAGCAGAAGGAGGAGTTCATTCTCCTCACGCTGTTCAACCCGGCCCGGCGCGACAACATGATCGCGTGGATGGCCGCCCGATCCGATCCGCCGAATTACGGCCGCCTGATCGTGTTCAACTTCCCGAAGCAGAAGCTCGTCTATGGACCGCGACAGATCGACGCGCGGATCGACCAGGATCCCATCATCTCGCAGCAGCTCGCGCTCTGGAATCAGCGCGGCTCCACGGTGATCCGCGGCTCCTTGCTGGCGATTCCCATCGACCAGTCGCTGATCTACGTGCAGCCGCTCTACCTGGCCGCGTCCGAGCAGGGGGCCTTGCCCGAGCTACGGCGCGTGATCGTCGCGTACGGCAATCAGATCGCGATGGAGGCGACGCTCGAGCAGTCGCTCGCCCGCGTCTTCGGGGGCCGCCCGGCGACGGCGGCCCCGGCCGGGCCGGCGGATGGGGCCGCGCTCGGGGCCGCGACGGGAACGCGCCAGCTCGCCCAGCGCGCCTGGGAGATCTGGTCACGAGCCCAGGACGCGCTGCGCCGCGGTGACTGGGCAACCTACGGAGCCGAGCAGAAGCGGCTGGAAGAGACGCTGCGCAGCCTCACCCAATCCAAGTGACGCGCCGCCGGGGTCCCACGCGGAAACGCCGGGCCGCGAGCCGGCTCGGCGTGCTCGTCACGGTTCCCTTCGCCGAGGCTCAGCTCGAGCGCCTGCGCCGGGTCTCGTCGCGCCTGACGGTGACGCAGGCGAAGCCCGAGAGCGCGGACTACACGGCGGCCGACGTCCTCTACGCGGTCACGCTCCCGCGCGATCTGAGCCGCGCGCCCAACCTCTCGTGGGTGCAGGTGCACATGGCCGGCGTCAACGGGCTCTACGAGCACCCGATCTACGCGAACGGCGCGATCGCCCTCACGACCGCGAGCGGGGTGCACGCGGCGACCGTCGCCGAGTACGCGATGACGACGCTCCTGGCGCTCGCGCACCGGGTACCCCGGATGGTCGAGTGGCAGGGCAAGGGCATCTGGCCGCCCGACGAGCAGCGCTGGCCGCTCTTCGTGCCGACCCCGGTGCGGGGCGCAACCCTCGGCGTGATCGGCTACGGCAGCATCGGGCGCGAGCTGGCGCGGATCGCCAAGACGGCGTTGGGCGATGCGGCGGGCGCCCTGCCGGACGAATGGTTTTCGCCCGAGCGCCTGGACGCGCTCCTGGCCCGCTCGGACGTGGTCGTCATGTGCGCGCCGCTCACGCGCGAGACCCACCACATGATCGGCGCGCGCGCGCTTCGAGCCATGAAGCCCACCGCCTACTTCATCAACGTGGGGCGCGGCGCCAGCGTCGACGAGGACGCGCTCGCGCAGGCGCTGAAGGAGCGGCGCATCGCGGGAGCCGCGGTCGACGTCTTCGCGCAGGAGCCGCCGCCGAGCGGGCACCCGCTCTACGCGGTCGACAACGTCATCGTCTCGCCGCACGTCTCGGGCTTCGTCGCCAGCTACGACGACGACTGCGCCCGGCTGTTCGCGGAAAATCTGCGCCGCCGTCTCTCGGGCAAGCCGCTCCTGAACCTCGTCGACCGCGCCAAAGGCTACTAGGCGCGCGGAGCCGGACGCCCGGGCGGTTTCTCAGGAACGCCGGCCGCTCTGCAGCGGCGGGCGGGGGACGGGGATGGGAGCGCCGAGGTCCCAGAGCCGTCTTAGCAGGCTCAGGCGAGCCTGCTCGAGCTTCTCGATGGCCTCGACCGCCGATGGCGCCTCGACGCGGCAGCCCGGAAGCTCCGGGTGCTCGGCCCGCCGCAGCCATTCGCCCGCGCGCTCGATGGACTCGACCACGAGCAGATAGGGCACGGCCTCGTAGTAGGCGAGGTCCGGGGCGGTCGCGGGCAACTCTTCGGTCACTGGGCGAACGGCACCCAGGCGATGGGAACGCCCGCGTCCGACTGGCGCGACTTCTCGGTCGCCGAGATCCAGCTGTCGCCCTCGGGCAGCAGGACCGAGGCCGGACGCACCCGGCACATGCTGGCGTCGTCGACGTTCGCCGGCGCCACGCCCTGATCGCGGAGCGCCCGGGCGGCCTCGATCAGCCGGCGCCGGACGTAGATGACCATCGCGTCCGTGGTTCCGAGATGCTCCTGCGTCCGGTCGTAGATCGGCCCCATCGTCTCGGTCATCGCCCGATCTTGCAGGTTCACCAGGAACGGAATGCCGATCATCAGCTCTTCGCGGGCGAGACGACGGTCGACCAGGTAGTCGTTGTGAATGTTGGCCTTCGTGTAGTGACGCGTGCGCGGATCGCTGGTCGGCTCGAGGTAGCCTCCCCAGGCGGCGAACGGATTCCTCGTCTGCTCCCGCTCCTGGTCCGTGACCGCGCGGTCGAGCCGCCCGCGCATCATGATCTGGAGATTATGGTCGTCGTCCAGCGGCACCCAGGCGCGCGCCGAGACGACGTTCGGGTCGCTGGCCGCGATCATCGAGAAGAACGGCATGATGAACTGGGTGATCCGGTGCCAGAAGAGCCCGTCGACGTCCCAGCGCCGCCGGGCGGAATAGCAGGCGCCGTAGTCCGTGGGCAAGAGCTCGAGCCGCGGCTGCTTGTCCCGGTGGAAGGTACCGCGCTGCTTGCTGTCGGCCCGGAGCTTCGCGTGCACGTAGTCGATGTGCGAGGAGTCGATGTCGCCCTCGAGCGCCTGCACCCAGTTGCACTCCTCCATCATGACCAGCGGCGGATAGACCTGCTCCGGCGGCAGCGTGTTGATCTCGAACGCGGGGAACGGCGGCGCCTCGGTCCGTGGGCCCATGTAGGTCCAGACGACCCCGTTCACGTCGCGGCAGGGGTAGGCTCGCGCGCGCACCTTGTCCTTGAAGAGGCTCTCGGCGGGCTCGTTCGGCATGTCGACGCAGCGGCCGGTCACGTCGAACTTCCAGCCGTGGTAGACGCAGCGAAGCCCGCAGTCCTCGTTCCGGCCGAAGAAGAGCGAGGCGCCGCGGTGCGGGCAGTTCTCGGCGACAAGCCCCACGCGGCCCTGCGTGTCGCGAAACGCGACCAGATCCTCGCCCAGCAGGCGGACTTTTTTCGGCGGGCCGTCGGGTCCCGGCAGCTCCGTCGATGGCAGGCAGGGCAGCCAGTACTGGCGGAGCAGCTCACCCATGGGCGTGCCGCGGCCCACGCGGCACAGGAGCTCGTTGTCTTCTCGCGAGAGCATCGTCCTACCCCCTCGTCGTCGTGACCGTCACCGCTTGCCGTCCTCGACGGTCGCCCGCTCGATCGCCAGGAGCTTCTCGAGACCGATGACGCCCAGCATGTCCTTCTCCACCGGACTCCAGTCCGGCGTGCTCTTCGTGCCGGCGCCGAAGCCGTCGGCGAGCTCCTCGTAGACCTTCTTCCAGGCCGCGTAGGCCGCCAGGAGCGGCGTGGAG
>QHSM01000591.1 GCA_003221595.1 Candidatus Rokuibacteriota bacterium
CCGCCGCTCCTCGGCCGGCACACGGCTCGACGTCACCGCCGATAGCAGCGTCAGGTAGAGCTCATAGTGCTGGCGATGATCGCCGAGGCCCTCGGGCTGAGCGCGCTTGACCGCGCAGCCGAGCTGACCGAGCCGGCCGGCGAGATCCTCGAGGGACGCGGCGATCTCGCTGTCGACCGGGACCCAGTCGACCGGCGGCAGGATCGCGACCCGAAAATCGCGCAGGCGCTCGCGCCGCGCCGGCGGCATCGCGAGCTTCCAGGCGACGTCCTCGCCGGCCTCGGGCCCGGCCGCGACGTCCAGCGCCAGCTCGAGATCGGCGGCCGAGCGCGCCAGCGGCCCCTGCACGCCCATGACGACGGCGGCGTTCGGCATCGGCGGCATCGGAAATTGCCCGCTCCGCGGCATCGCCGTCTCGCTCGGCCGATGGCCGTAGACACCGCAGAAGGCCGCCGGCACGCGAATGGAGCCGCCGATGTCGCTGCCGAACTCGAGCGGGGTGAGCCCGGCCGCCAGCGCGGCCGCGCCGCCGCCGGTCGAGCCGCCCGGTGTCCGCGCGAGATCCCACGGGTTGTTCGACCGGCCGTAGACCGGGTTGCTCGACTGCCAGTCCGAGAGCATCTGCGGCACGTTCGTCTTCGCCATCACGACCGCGCCCGCGCCCTTCACGCGCTGCGTGACCGGCGCATCGTGCTCCGAGCGGAAGTCCTTCCACATCGTCATTCCGGCGGTGGTGCGCAGGCCACGGACGTTGATCGATTCCTTGAGGGTCATCGGCAGCCCGCGCAGCGGCGCATCCTCGCCGCGCGCCCGCTGCGCGTCGGCCGCCTCCGCGTCGCGGCGCGCGCGCTCGAAGTCGGGCTCGACGATGGCGTTCAGCTCGGGATTGTGGCGCGCGATGCGGCTCTGGTGCATCTCGAGCAGCTCGACGGCGGACAGCCGGCGCGCCCGAAGCGCCGTCAGCATGTCGACGGCGGAGGCGAACGGGTCGATCCGGTCGCTCATGATGTCGCCCCTCTCATACCGAAATGGTGAGCCGACATTAGCGCCCCCACCCGACTCGGTCAAGGCGAGGCGCTCTCGAGCGACCGTGACGACGCGGCCGGGCGGCGCCGCGCCGGCGGCCGAGCGCTTCCTCAGAAACTGGCGTCGAACACCCCGCCGGTCGAGATCTCGCACTGGACCGTGCCGCCCTTGTCGGGGCCGACGCCCGGCTCGTTCAGCGCGAACCGGCAGACCATGACGCTCCCGCGATCTCCGCTCAGAGTGCCGGTCACGGGCGCATCGCGCCCCGAGAGCACGTACTTGCCGTTGAAGGTCTCCCCGGCCGGCAAGGTCGTCCAGAGCTTGCCGCTCCCGCCGAACAGGCTCGAGCGATAGCTCAGGACGGCGGGAACCGGCGCCTGGCCCGGAACGCTCAGGCGCCCGGTGATCGGCGCCGAGGCGCATCCGGCGAGCGCGCCGAGAACGATCGCCGCAGCCGTGAAGCGCGTCGTGGCGGTCCGTATGATCATGAACGACCTCCGAGGCCTCTTATACACAATTTCCCCCTTGCGCGAGGCGGTGGGTGCATGCAGAGTCGGGCCGGCCAAGGAGGAGTGAGATGAAAGCGATCGTCTTCGCCGAAACGGGTGGCCCCGAGGTCCTGACGCTGGCCGACGTTCCGCAGCCGGCCGCGCGTCCCGGCTCCGTGCTGATCAAGAACCGCGCGCATCCCCGGAATGGAAGTGGCGGGCGTGGTGGAGGCGATCGGCGCAGGGGTGACGAACGTTCGTCCGGGGATGCGTGTCGCCGCCTTCACCAGCCGCGCGTACGCGGAGTACTGCGTGTCGCCGGCCTTCATGGTCATCCCGCTCCCCGACTCCGTGAGCTTCGTCGACGGCGCTGCCTTCCTGATCCAGGTGTTGACCGCGTACCATCTGCTGCACACGGTCGACACCACGGGACCGGGCCGAAGCGTCCTCGTCCACTCCGCCGCGGGCGGCGTCGGGCTTGCCGCCGTCCAGCTCGCCAGGGCCGCCGGCGCCCGGGTCTTCGGAACCGTCTCGAGTGACGCCAAGCTCGGTCTCGCGAAAGAGGCCGGCGCCGACGCGGTCATCAACTACGTGAAGGACAAGTTCGCGGACGAAGTGCTGCGGCTGACCGGCGATCGGGGCGTCGATCTCATCCTCGACGCGGTCGGCAAGCCGACCTTCGAGGAGGGGCTGCGCTGTCTCGCCCCGTTCGGGCACCTCGTCCTGTACGGTCGGGCCGGCGGGGCGCCGGATCCGGTCAACCTCTCGGTGCTCTCCCCGAAGTCGCAGAAGGTCAGCGCCTTCTCGCTGCCGACGCTGACGCGCGGCTTCCCCGACAAGACACGCGAGAGCGCCGATCGGTGCTTCGCGCTGCTGCGCGAGGGACGCCTCAAGCTGCACGTCGCCAGGACGTTCCCGCTGGCGCAGGCGGCGGAGGCTCATCGCTACCTCGAATCGCGGCAGTCGACGGGCAAGCTGATCCTGGTTCCCTGACGCGATGGACCGAACGACCGAGACGCTGGCGCGCTACGCGACCTCGCTTCGCTACGCCGACCTGAGCGCGTCGACGGTCCAGGCGGCGAAGGGCCACCTCATCGACTCGCTCGGCTGCGCCATCGGAGGCTACGGGAGCGAGCCCGCCGCCATCGCGCGCCGGGTCGCGCCGGCGTGGCAGGGCGCCCCCTCGGCGCGGCTTCTCGGCGAGGGCCGCACGACGACGCCCGAGGCCGCCGCCTTCGCCAACTCCGTGATGATCCGCTTTCTCGACGCCAACGACACGTACATCGCGCGCGGCTCCGGCCATCCCAGCGACATGCTGGGAGCGCTCCTGGCGGCGGCGGAGGTCGCCGGCGCGTCGGGCAAGGACCTTCTGCTGGCGACCGTCATCGGCTACGAGGTATTCGGCGCGCTGGCCGATCAGGTGGCCCTGCGCGATCGCGGCTGGGATCAGAGCGTGTTCGTGGCGCCCGCCTCGGCGGCGGCCGCCGGCTTCCTGCTCGGTCTTTCCGCCGCCCAGGTGGCCGACGCGATCGCCATCGCGGTGACGGCGAGCGTGGCCACGCGTCAAACGCGCGCCGGCGAGCTGGCCATGTGGAAAGGCTGCGCCACCGCGACCGCCGCGAAGGCGGGGCTCTTCGCGGCGCAGCTGGCCAGGGAGGGCATGACCGGGCCGACCGCGGCCTTCGAGGGTCGGCACGGTCTCCGCGAGCAGGTGACCGGGCCCTTCGAGATCGGCGGGCTGGGCGGCGGCGGCCGGCCCTTCGCCATCGAGCGGACGAACTTCAAGTTCTTCGCCGCCGAGTACCACGCCCAGGCGCCGCTCGCGATGGCGCTGACGCTGCGGGGCAAGGTCCGGGTCGAGGAGATCGACGCCATCGACGTGCAGATCTACGCGATGGCGTACAGCGAGATCGGGAGCGAGCCGGCCAAGTGGGATCCGCGGACCAGGGAAACGGCCGACCACAGTCTTCCCTACATGCTGGCCGTCGCGCTGAGGGACGGCCGCATCACGCCGGCCAGCTTCGAGCCGCAGCGGTACCTGGATCCAAGCCTGCGACCGCTCATGAACAAGATCCGCGTCGCGGAGAGCCCCGAATTCACGCGGCGCTTTCCGCAGGAGCTGCGCTCGCAGATCGACGTCACGGCGAGATCGGGCCAGCGCTTCACCGAGCGAGCCGAGTACCCGAAGGGCCACGCGCGCAATCCGATGACTGACGCCGACGTGGAGACCAAGTTCCGCGACCTGGCCGGCGACGGCCTCGGCGCCCAGCGCGCGAACGCCGCGCTTCAGACGCTCTGGCGCCTCGACGAAGCCCCGCGCGCGGGCGTCGTGCTCGACGCCCTCACGCTCTCGCGCACCTAGCCCCGGACTAGTAGTACACGGAGCGCCCGGCCCCGCCGGTCGCGACCACGAGCTCGCCGGAGACGGCCCAGGCCCTGTCGGAGGCGAGGAAGACCGTGAGATACGCGATCTCCGAGGCGTCGACCATGCGGCAAATCGCGTTGCCCCGGGGCGAGTCCGCGGCGAAATCCCGCTTCTCGACTTCGTCGGCGGAGATACCCAGCTCGGCGGCGCGGGCGGCCAGGAGGCGCGGCGTACGCTCGGTCCGGGTCGTGCCGGGGTGAATGCAGTTCACCGTGATCCCATGGCGGCCCAGCTGAACCGCGAGCGTCTTCGTGAGGTGCACGAGCGAGGTGTTGCGAGCGCCGCCGCTGAGGTTGCCGGCGTTGCGGGCGTTGGTGCCGCTGATGTTGATGATGCGCCCCCACCCCTGCTGCTTGAGGTACGGAATCGCCGCGCGCGCGCAGCGCAGCGCGCCCACGTACTTCACGTTGAAGTCGTGCAGCAGGTCCTCGTCGACGACGCTCTCGATGGGGCCGGTCGCGGCGGCCGAGCCGCCGGGCGGAGAGCCGCTATTGACCAGAATGTGGAGCCCGCCGAGCCGCTCCGCGGCCTGGGCAACCGCGCGATCGACCTGCTCCTTGCTGGTCACGTCGGCCACCAGTGGAACGACGCGCCGGGCCGTCTTGGTCTCCAGCTCGCGCGCGGTCGTCTCCAGCTGCTCCTTCGACCGAGCCACGATCGCCACGTC
>QHSM01000486.1 GCA_003221595.1 Candidatus Rokuibacteriota bacterium
TTCCTGTGGAGCTTCACCGACTCGCGGATGGCCGAGACCTGGTCCGAGCCCGCGATCGGCAAGGTGAAGATCGGCTCGACCGACACGTTCGTCATGTTCGTGGGCGGCGGGTACGACACCAACCAGAACAACAACACCGGCAAGGCGTTCTTCGCCATCAACCTCGAGACCGGCGCGCCGGTCTGGACGTACGACAACGCCTCCCCCGGTGACGGTACGTACATGAACTTCAGCCTCGCCGCGAATCCGACGGCGGTCGACCTGGACAACAACGGGTACGTCGACCACGTCTACATCGGCGACGTGGGCGGGCAGCTCTGGAAGTTCGAGGTCTCGGACACGTCGACCTCCAACTGGAAGGGCAAGCGTCTCTTCGCCGCAGCCTCGGGCCAGACGAACCCGCCGCCGGCCGGCGAGTACTACCCGGCTCAGGGGTTCTACGCCGCTCCGACGCTCGCCTTCGACAGCGGCCACCACGTGTGGGTCTTCATCGGCTCCGGCGACCGGAACCACCCGAACAGCACGGCAAGCAACCGCTTCTACGGCATCAAGGACACCGCCAACGTTCCCTGGACGACCGGGGCCGCGGTGACGGAGAGCATGCTCGCCGATGTCTCGAACGCGACCGGGTCCAACACGACGGATACGGACGGCTGGTTCTTTGCGCTGGCCGCCAACGAAAAGGCGTTCGCGGCGGGGAACGTGTTCAACAGCACCGTGCTCTTCTCGGGCTTCACGCCGGCTACCACTGTGACGTGCGACAGCGGCGGCGGAACCGCCCAGCTCTACGCCGTCCAGATGACGACGGGCTACGGGGCCATGAACTTCAGCACCGGCCAGGCCCTCGGGACGACCGACCACACTGCGGCGAAATCGACGACGATCGGCTCGGGCATCGCCTCGATGCCGGTCGTCATCGTGAATCCCCCGGCCGGCTCGGGGTCGGCCACGGCCTCGGCGATCACGGCCACGACGAACCAGCAGCTCCCGAACACCCCGGTCCCGGCGCCAGGCTTCCTGAAGCAGGTTCGCTCCTGGCGTGAGCAGATCCGATGAGAGCACCGCTCGTCGCGCTGGCGCTCGGCGTGCTTCTGGTGGGCGTCGCCCACAGGCAGGACAGGGCGGCTGACCAGAAGCGCGCCGATGCGGCAGCCAAGCAGAACGCGCGCGGCGCCGCCCTCTTGAAGGAAGGCAAGGCCGACGAGGCGATCGTCGAGCTGGAGCAGGCCGTCGAGGCGGCGCCGGCGTCGGTCCTGTTCCAGTCGAACCTGGCCTACGCCTACGACCGTCAGGGGCGGGTCGATGACGCCGTCACCGCCTATCGCAAGGTGATCGAGCTCGATCCGAAGAACAGCGTCGCGCGCAACAACCTGGCGAACCTCTACAGCAAGAAGGGGCAGTACGACGACGCGGTCCGCGAGTTCGAGGACCTTCTCCAGCTCGATCCCGCGAACGCGACCGCCCGGGCGAATCTGGAGAGCGTGACGCGCAACAAGGGGATCGACCGCCAGCGCCAGGACCAGATCGGCGCCGCGCTCAAGGCGGCCGAGGCCAGCCCGAAGGATCCGCGCCCGGCCTACGACGCCGCCCGCGCCTACGCGCGCCTCGGCGACTCCGACAACGCCTTCGCCTGGCTCGAGCGGGCGCTCAACCTCGGCTACGACCGGCTGGACTACCTGAGCGCGGACCCCGATCTGGCGAGCCTGCGAAAGGATCCGCGGTTCACGAAGCTCCTGGACGAGCGGCGCGCGCAGCGCTAGCGCTTCGCCGGAAACGCGCTCGCCATGTGCCGCGCGGCTGTGTCCATCGCCGCGCGCATCGCGTCGAGCAAGCCCTTACGCTGGGTGGCCGCGAACCAGCGCCCGGCGTCCGACTCGCCGAACTCCACGTACGTCCCCAGCTCCTCGCTCGTCAGCGCGCGATAGGTGTAGAGCCAGCGCACCAGGGCCGCTCGCGTCAGCGGGTCCTGCTGTGACCGCAGCTTGCGCTCCACGGCGTCGATTTCGCGCCCGGTGGGTCGCTGCGCGGGCGTCAGCACGGGCTCCAGCGAACGGCTGACCGCCTGGGACGCGATGATGGCCATCTCGATCTGCAGATCGGCGCTTCGCATCACGGCCTCGTGCCGCAGGACCAGCGCGACGCGAGCGGGGGGCGGAATATCGCTCTGAAGGCCCATGGCGAAGCGCTCGAGGTCCTGCCGCGCCCCGGGCTCGCTGGCGGCAAGCTCCAGGGCGGCGATCCTCCTGAATAGCGGCGACCGGAGCTTGTCCATCACGACGTCCATTCGCTGCGTGTCGAAGTTCGATCGGAAGGCGCTTCGGACCGCGGAGTAGAGGACGTCCGGCCGGAACGCGTCGGTGAGGATCCTGATCACGCGCGACTTGTCCTCAGGCCGTACCGGAGTCTGCCGCGCGTCGTACTGCGCGCGGATCTGCGCCGGGATCGTCTCGAGCGCTTTCTTGGTCCCGGAGATCTCGAGCGCCTCGGCGATGAGGGCGTCGCGCTCCTTGTCGCCCGGCCGGACCTGCGGCGGCTGGTCCGAGTACACGACGACGCCCTGATCGTTGACCCACCGGTAGGTCTTGGCCTCGGCGAGCGCGCCCGTCGTCAGCACGCCCAGTCCGACCAGCAATGGAATCGCCCGGATCATGGCGACCCTCCTTCTCGACATGTCAGTGCTTCACCCGACCAAAGAGCCGGACCGCCGCCGCGCCGTATTCCGCTTCGATCTGCTTCGTGTGAGCGACGACGACTTCCCAGACGCGTCTCAGCTCGGCGACCGGCTCGGCGTGGTCGTCGACGCGGAGGTTGTGGTACATGCGCGGCTCGCGGGGGGCCGCCACCAGGAGCGCCGCCGACTGCTTGCCGCGCTTGTCCCCACCCGCCTTCTGCCCGGCCTCGAGGGCCAGCAGCAGCCGCTCCGAGAAATCACGCTGCTCGATGTCGTGCTCGCGAAACGCGCGGGACATCGCGGCGATGACGTCCGGGCCCGCCAGCATGTTGCCGGCCACCGTGAACACGTCGCCCTGCTCGTGACCGCACCACGGCACACAGCTGGCGCCGGTATGACAAAACGCGCGCTCGGCGTCCAGACCGTGAACCTGTCGGATCTCGCGCTCGCCGTCCTTCTCGAGCAGCGCGCTCAGGGCGACGTCGACCGGAACCCCCTGGGTCATCAGCGCCAGGCCCTGACGCCCGAGCTCGGTGTTCACGCGCGCCTGCGTGGCGATCGCTCCGCGGACCGAGACCCACGGCACGAGGCTTCCCACGTTGGGCCGCGCCGTCGCGACGGCGACCCCGAACGCGCCACTCTCCCGGTCTCGCGCCGTGATCGAAAAAGTGTGGAGATCTATCACCTTTTCAAGTTGTATCACGCGCCGGCCGTGAATTCGGCCGATTACCTGTCAGTTTGCGCCGCGCCGGCCGCGCTTCGGGCCCCACGCGTCGTGGCGAGCGGCGCGACGACCTCTACGGCGCGGGCCTCCGCGTTTCTTGGGGCGGGCAGCGCCGACTACCTATGATGCTTAGAGGGGTCCTCGCCGCCCCCCACATTCGTCGTGAAGGAGAAGAGAGATGCGGGTACTGCTCGCTCTGCTGCTGATCGCCGGACCGCTCGTCTCGTCGGGCTGGGCGCAGGTGTCCTTTCCAACCCGTCCGCCCTCCGGCGGCATCATCGTCAGCGACGAGATCGGGCTGATCAGAGTCGAGCAGCGCCAGGAGATCGAGCGCATCGGCACCGCGCTGTTCAAGGAGACCGGGTTCCCCGTGGCCGTCGTGACCATCAAGGCCCTCGCGGCCCAGCGGGCCAGCGGCTACCCGATCGAGCGGTACGCCTCCGAGATGCTGGCCTCGTGGAAGCTGGAGCCGGTCCATCGCAGCCACGGCATGCTGCTCCTCGTGTCCGAGGAAGACCGCCTGGCGCGCATCCAGCTCGGGCCGGCGTGGGGCAACGCGCACGACGGTCGCGCGGTCGAGGTCATGGACTCGCTGATCCTTCCCGCGTTCCGGCGCGGAGACCTCTCCCAGGGGATCCTGGACGGCGTGCGCGGCTTCGACGCCATGGCGCGCGGGTTGGCGCTGCCGTCGCCGCCGCGCCCCTGGTGGCTGATCCCGGCGGCCGCGGCCGGCGGGCTGCTCCTCGTCGCCGGGATCGTCTCGCTCGGTCGGAGTGGACGTAAGAGCTGGGCGTGGGCCATCACCGGCCTCGTCGGCGCGATTGTTCTGTCGCGCGCCATCGCCTATGCCCGCGGCGGCGGCAGCTCCAGCACCGACGACAGCGGCGTCACCGGCAAGTGGTGACGGCCCCGGGGGCCTTGACGCAGGCGGGCTTTGGGCTGATCCTCGGGCGCGATGACCGCCATCGCGTCACGCAACATCAAGTTCGTGAGCCATTCGGACCAGGGCGGCCGCAGCGACGGCGTTCAGGTCCTCGTGCACCGCGGCTATGCCTACATCGGCCAGACCTTCAGCAACGGCTTCACGATCCTGGACGTGCGCGACGCGCTCCACCCGAAATTCGTCGACTTCATCGCCTGCCCGCCTAACACCCGCACCGTTCACCTTCAGGTCCATGACGACGTTCTGCTGGCGACGAACATGCCGAGCGTCTGGACCATGCAGGAATTCCAGAACCAGCAGGACTATTTCGGGGCGTCACCGGCCGACAAGCTGACGGGGCGGGCGGGGAGCTTCACCGCCGGGATTCGCACGTTCGACATCTCCCACGGCGACCGGCCGCGCGAGATCGGATTTCTGCCGGTCGAGGGCATCGGGCCCCACCGCATCTGGTACACGGGCGGGCGCTATGCGTACGCCTCCATCCACTTTGCCGAGTTCACCGATCACATCTTCGCGGTGGTCGACGTCGCCGACCCGCGCAAGCCCGAGGTCGTCGGTCGCTGGTGGATCCCGGGCATGTGGCGAGCCGGGGCCGAGACACCGACGTGGCGCAGTGGCCGGCGCTACGCGCTCCATCATGCGCTGGTGGCCGGCACGCTCGCCTACGGCGCCTGGCGCGACGGCGGCCTCACCGTGCTCGACGTGGCCGATCCAACGAAGCCCCGGCTGCTCGCCCATCGAAACTGGGATCCCCCGTTCGGCGGCGGCACGCATTCTCCGCTCCCGCTGCCGGATCGCAACCTGCTCGTCGTCGCCGACGAAGCCACGAGCCCGAATTGCACTCAGGGCCTGCGCTACGTGTGGGTCTTCGACGTTCGCGAGCCCGGCAATCCCGTCAGCATCTCCACGTGTCCGACGCCCTCGGAGACGGACTACTGCGCCAAGGGCGGCAACTTCGGTCCGCACAACCTTCACGAGAACCGCCCGGGCTCGTTTCAGAGCTCGCGCCTGGTGTTCGCCACTTACTACAACGCCGGCGTTCGCGTCTTCGACATCGCGAATCCGTTCCAGCCGCGCGAGGTCGCCTATTACGTGCCCGCCAATCCCGAGCGCATGATCGATCCGCGGCCGGGCCGACCGCAGGTGATCCAGTCGGCCGACTGCTACGTCGACCCCAATGGGCTCATGTACCTGACCGACTCCAACGCGGGCCTCAACATCCTGCAGTTCGAGGGCTCCTGAGCCCCTCGGCCCCGGGAGGACAGCGATGCGACGGCCCCGAATCCTGATTGCCCTCGGCGTGCTCCTGGTCGCGGCGGCGACCGCGTCGCTGGGGTCGGCCCAGAACGTGGTGAAGCTCGCGATCGTCGCCGAGATCACCGGCGGCGGCGCGCCCTCGGGCAACATGTGGCGCGATGGCGTGATCCTGGCGGTGGAGGAGATCAACAAGAAGGGCGGGGTGCAGGGCCGGCGCCTCGAGTCCTTCGTGATGGACACCCAGACCGATCCGCCCACCTCCGTCGCCGTCATCCGGCGCGCGATCAACGAACGCCCGTTCGCCATCCTCGGGACGGTGTATAGCTCCAGCACGGTGGCCAACATGGAGATCGCCCGGGAGGCCGGCATCCCGCAGATCAGCGGCTCCGAATCGGTGCTGGTCGTCCAGAAGGGCAATCCCAACATCTTCCTGACCTCCTTCAGCCAGCAGGTCGGGTTCGCCAAGCTCGTCCGCTGGCTCGTGGAAGATCTCAAGGCGAGCAAGATCGCGCTGATCTACGTCAACAACGCCTTCGGCCGGGGCGGCCGCGAGATGTTCCTGAAGTTCCTCAAGGAGCGGGGCAAGTCGGTCGTGGTCGACATTTCCACAGAGCCCCAGCAAGCCGACTTCACCGCAGAATTGACCCAGGTGCGCGCCTCCGGAGCCACGCACCTCATGATCTACAGCCACGAGGAGGAGAACGCGCGCATCATGATCCAGATGCGCAAGCTCGGGCTCAACGTCGAGCCGGTCGGGGACAACCTCTGCGCGCAGAGCACGATCGACGCCGGCGGCGACGCCATGAACGGCGCCCGCTGTCATGTGCCGATGACGGCGCTCTCTCCGGTGCCGAGCATGCTGGACATGGGTCGGCGGTTTCAGGAGCGGTTCGGGCGAGTCCCCGACCACAACGGCTTCAAGGGCTACATCGGCGTTCACCTCGTGAAGGCCGCGGTCGATCGGGTCGGCGCGTTCGACCAGGCCAAGATGCGCGACTGCCTGCACAACAACTTCTTCACGGCGGCCGACGAGCCTGGACTGCTGATGGACACGTACGTGGACGAAAAGGGTGATGCCGACCGGGGCAGCTTCATCGTCGAGGTGAAGAACAAGAAGTCCGAGGTGGCGAAGGTCCTGCCATTGCTGGCCGGACCCTATACGAAGCGGACCTGTCGCTAGATCCGAAGGAGGCGCTCATGGCAATCGCGCTTTCGCATGGCGGCCCCACGATGTACCGCTCCTCCGCTCCCTCCAGGCAGGTTCTGGTCGGGACCATCGAGGGCGTCGTCGCTCTCGAGCGTGACCCCGCCGGCGGGGGCTGGCACGTCGCCGACCGGACGCTGACCGACAAGCACGTCCACGCCATCCTGATCGAGCCGACGAGCGGAACGATCTTCGCGGGCATGAAGCACGGCTCCCTGTTCGCCAGCGCGGACGGCGGCCGCTCCTGGGAACGCCGGGACAAGGGGCTCACCGAGCAGAACGTGTACAGCCTTGCGAGCGCGCGGCAGGGCGAGCGCGTGCGCGTCTATGCGGGCACGGAGCCCGCGCACCTGTTCTGCAGCGACGACCTCGGCCGCAGCTGGACCGAGCTCTCGGCGATGCGCTCGGTCGACACGTCGCGCTGGAGCTTCCCGGCGCCGCCGAACGTCGCCCACACCAAGCACATCAACTTCCACCCGCACGACAACAACACGCTGTTCATCGGTGTCGAGCAGGGCGGCCTGCTGAAGAGCACCGATGCCGGCAAGACGTTTCGCGTCATCCCGGGCATGGACGACGACGTCCACCGCACGGTGATCAACCCGCTGAACCCCGACCGCATCTACATCACGACGGGCATCGGCATGTACGTGAGCGGCGACGGCGGAACGACGTGGGAGCAATGGACCGACCTGCAGCACGAGATCGGCGGTTATCCCGATCTTCTCGTGCTTCATCCGCGACAGCCGGAGCTCATGTTCGTGGCCTCGGCCGAGAAGGGCCCCGGCTCGTGGCGCAAGAGCCACTTCGCCGGCTCGCGCGTCTCCCGGAGCACCGACGGGGGCAAGACCTGGCAGATATTGCGACAGGGGTTGCCGGATCGTCTCCGACCCGCGTTCGAGGCGATGTGTCTCGAGGACTGGGGCGATTCCTTCTCGCTCTTCGCCGCCACCGCGACGGGCGAGGTCTGGTGCAGCGACGACGGCGGCGAGCACTGGAGCGAAGTCGTCAGCGGCCTGGCGCCCATTTCCAAGGGCGACCACTACGCCGCGTTCGTCACCGCCTGAGGAACCGCGGCGCCGCGGCTGCGCGCTGGCCCTGAGAGCCCGATGACGCCCCCCGGCTTCATGGCCATCGCGCATCGCGGCGCCTCGTCGTACGCGCCCGAGAACACCTTCGCGGCCTTCGACCTGGCGATCGCGATGGGCGCGCGCCACATCGAGCTCGACGTCCATTTCAGCAGCGACGGCCACCTCGTCGTCATCCACGATGATGCCGTCAACCGCACGACCGACGGGGCCGGGCCGGTGACGGGCCATTCGCTGGCCGCGCTGACGGCGCTCGACGCCGGCGCCTGGTTCGATCCCCGCTTCAAGGGGGAACGCATTCCGACGCTGGGGGCCGTCCTCGAGCGCTACAAGGGGCGGGCGCACGTCCACGTCGAGATCAAGGGGCACTCCGCCGGCCTCGCGCAGAAGACCGCGGACCTGGTCCGCGCCCGCGGCGTGGCGGGACAGGTCACCATCACCTCGTTCCAGATCGCGAAGCTCGAGGAGACACGCGCCTATGCTCCCGAGCTGCCGACCGGCTGGCTCGTCGGCCAGGTGAGCGACGCGAGCATCGCGCAGGCGCGGGCGATGGGGCTGACCCAGCTCTGCCCGCGCGCCGACACGGTCACGCCCGCGCTCGTGAGCCGCCTGCACGCCGAGCGCTTCGTCGTTCGCGCCTGGGGGGTCGCGACGGAAGACCTGATGCGACAGGTCGTGACGGCCGGCGCCGACGGGATGACGGTGAACTTCCCCGACAAGCTCCTCGCGTACCTGGCGGCGGGCCCGCTACGCCCGTAGCTTCGGCATCAGCCGCAGCGCGTTGTCGCGATCGATCGCCTGCAGATCGCCCGCGCTGAATCCGTATTCCGTCAGCCCCTTCACGTGGTCGATCGCGGTGCGGTACGGAAAGTCGGTCCCGAAGACGATCTGAGAGACGGGGATCAGCCGGGTGAGGGACGCCAGCGCGTAGGGATGCGCCGCCTGCGCGGTGTCGTAGTAGAAGCGCTTCAGCTCGGCCTCCACGCCGTTGGGCACGCGCGCCGCCAGGTTCTTGTTGACGAGCGCCAGGCGCACGAAGCGCTCGGTCAGGAACGGCAGCGTCCCGCCGCCGTGAGAGAAGATGAACTTCGCGTCCCGGAACCGCGCGGCGGCGCCGCTGAACACCAGGCTGGCGATGGTGCGCGTGGTGTCGGTCCCCCACTCGATGACCGACTCCGGGACGTCCGGAATGAGGTTGCCGCAGCAATTGGCGGTGGTCGGATGCGTGTAGACGACCGCCCGGCGGCGATTCAGCTCCTCCATCACCGGGGTGAACGCCGGATCGCCCAGCCACTTGTCGCCGTAGCTCGTGAGCAGCGCGATGCCGTCGGCCTTGAGCGTGTCGAGCGCGTACCCGATCTCGTGCAGCGTGCCCTCGACGTACGGCATCGGCATCACCGCGAACATGCCGAAGCGCCCCTTGGAATCGGCGACCAGCTTGGCGGTGTAGTCGTTGCACTCCCGCGCCAGCTTCCGGGCGCCCGGGTCGTCCAGAAAGCGCATGGCGGGCGTCGTGATGGACGTCAGGGCCGTCGCCACGCCGGCCTTGTCCATGTCGGCCAGCGACTTCTCCGGCGTCCAGTCCCGCACCGGGCCCGGGACGTTCTTCGCCGTGATCGCGGCGACGTACGGCGGCGGCGTGTGGTGATGGTGCACGTCGATCCGATGGGGTTGGGCTGTCGCCATCTGGGCCTCCGCCTCGTGGCGCGAAATGAGCGCGCCCGTTCCGAGCGCCGCCATGCCGGCCAGAAAGTCGCGTCGTGCGATCCCGTTGGCTCCGCCGTTCATGTCAGATCCACCTCATGCGGCTAGCGAGTGTCGCGACCGCGGGCTGGATTCTAGCCGAGCCGCCCGGCTCACGGACCGTGTTTCTCCACGACCCGCTCGAGCCGGCGATCGGGAACGAGCCACATCGCCGCGACCAGCACGTACACGGCCGCGGCCAGCCACGGACTCACGAACGCGAATCCGATCGCGACGACGTACAGGACCAGCGAGAGCTTTCCTTTACGGTCGCTGCCGAGCGCGGCGGCCAGGACCGAGTCGCGTCCCTGCCGCGCGACGATCGCCGTTTGCAGGATCACATAGGCAACCCCCGCCAACAGCAGCACGAGCCCGTAGAGCGCCGCGGGTAACGCGGCGAAGTGGTTCTCGCCCATCCAGCCGGTCACGAATGGAACGAGCGACAGCCAGAACAGCAGGTGCAGGTTGGCCCACAAGATCCCGCCGCTCACCCGGTGCGTGGCGTGAAGCAGGTGATGGTGATTGCTCCAGTAGATCCCGATGTAGATGAAGCTCAACACGTAGCTCAGGAAGACCGGGAGAATCGGCTTCAGGGCCGCCAGGTCGGTGCCGTGGGGCACCTTCATTTCCAGCACCATGATCGTGATGATGATCGCGATGACGCCGTCGCTGAAGGCTTCGAGCCGATTCTTTTGCATGCGCTCAGCCCACGGCCCGGGGCTACAGCTTCTTCAGGAAGCTCAGCATCGCCTCGGTCACTTCGCTCGGCCGCTCTTGCTGCGTCCAGTGTCCGCAGCCCGGAAGGATCAGGGTGCGCCGGAGGTCGGGCGGCAGAGGACGATCAGCGGGCCTGAGCCCGCCTCGGCGAGATGCATGCGAATGCCGTTCGTCTCGACCGTCCTGTGCTGGATCACCTAGCGCTCGATCCACGCGGCCATCAGGCGCCCGCCGTAGTCG
>QHSM01000592.1 GCA_003221595.1 Candidatus Rokuibacteriota bacterium
GGCAGCCGACTGAAGTGTCCGCCAAACGGGGCAAGGCCGGGAGGTTCAGATGGCAGACCGAATCCGCGTAGGAATCGTCGGAGCAACCGTGACGCAGGGGGGCAGCCACTGGGGGGCCAACGCGCACGTGCCCGCCCTGAAGGCGCTGCCCGGCTACGAGCTGAGGGGCGTCTGCACCTCGCGTGAGGACACCGCCAAGGCCTCGGCCGCGGCGTTCGGCGCCGAGCGAGCGTTCCACCGGTTCAGCGACATGGCCGCGCATCCCGAGGTCGATCTCATCGTCGTCTGCGTGCGAGTGCCCGGGCACCGGGAGCTGGTCATGGCTGGCCTGCAAGCCGGGAAGCCGGTCTTCTGCGAATGGCCGCTCGGAGCCAATCTCGCCGAGGCGGAAGAGATGGCCGGGCTCGCCCGCCAGCGCTCGTTGAAGAGCATCGTCGGCCTGCAGGGACGCAGCGACCCGACGATCCTGTACGCGCGCGACCTCGTCCAGCAAGGCTATATCGGCGAGGTGCTCACGGCGAGCCTGAACACCTCGGCCCAGGCCCAGCTGCAGCGGGGCCCCGGCCGCATCTGGCAGGGCGTGCGCGCCAACGGCGCCAACACGCTGACCATCGCCGGCGGTCACGCCATCGACGCGATGTGCGCGGTGCTCGGCGAGTTTGCCGAGATCTCGGCGCGCGTGTCGACTCGAATCCCCGAGTGGCGCACGATGGAAGGCAAGCCGGTTCCGGTCGATGCGCCGGACAGCATCAACATCGTCGGGCGCATGGCGAGCGGCGCCGAGGTATCGGTCAACGTGGCCGCCGTCCCCTCGAATCCCGGCGGCAATCGTCTGGAGATCTACGGGCGCGAGGGCGCGCTGGTCATCCGGGCGAATGGCGCCCTCAGCCTCGGACCCAACCAGATGCACGCGGGCAAGGGCAAGGAGGCCATGGCGCCGATGCCCGTGCCGGCCAAGTACAGGGTCGTTCCCGAAAGCACGCCGGCCGGCCAGCCTTACAACGTCGCTCAGGCTTACGCGCGCGCCGCCGACGCTCTGCGCGGCGGTGGGCCCTTCGACGTCGACTTCAACCTCGCGGTCCAGCGCCACAAGCTGATCGACGCGATCGAGCGGTCCTCCGCCACGGGCCGGTCGGTGAAGCTCGCCTGATCCGGCCGCCGCGATGGAAGACATCTACTGCTTCGCCGGCAACCCGCTCGATCGGGTCAGCGAGCGGCGGGACGACCGCGACTGGATCGCCTCGCTGCTCGGCGACCCACAGACGCGCATCCTGGCCCTGCGCGACCTGAAGCCGTTCACGCGCGCCACCGCGGCGCCGGCGCTCGACTGGCAGCCCGTTGCGCCGTGGCGCGCCCACATCGACGGGGGCGCCCAGCTGATCTTTCTCGGCCTCGGCGACGGACGCGCGCACTTCGCGATCGATGCGACCGGCGCCGGTGTCACGCCCGCCGTCGACACCGAGCCGATCGACGTGCGCGCTCTCGCGCCGGCCCTGGCCACCGGCGAGGCGGCGATCCTCGCCGAGGCCCGCTGCCTGCTCGACTGGCACGCTCGCCATCGCTTCTGCGCCCAGTGCGCATCGCCGACGAAGGTGGCGTCCGCCGGCTGGGTGCGGCGCTGCCCGGAGTGCCGGGCGTCGCACTTCCCGCGCACCGACCCGGTCGTGATCATGCTCGCCATCCGCGGCGATCGAGCCCTGCTCGGCCGCAACCGCCGGCGCGCGGGCGCCCGGTTCTCGTGCCTGGCCGGGTTCGTCGAGCCCGGTGAAACCCTGGAGGAGGCCGTGCGCCGCGAGGTGCGCGAGGAGTCGGGGATCCGCTGCGGCCGCGTGCGCTATCTGGCCGCGCAGCCGTGGCCGTTCCCGTCGAGCCTCATGATGGGATTTCTCGCGGAGGCCCTGACCGAAGAGATCACGGTCGACCCCGAGGAGCTCGCCGAGGCGCGCTGGTTCCATCGCGACGAGATCCGGGAAATGGTGGCGCGCGCCGCCGCCGGGACCGACGATCCGACGCGGGCGTCGCTGCCCGCCCCCGTCGCGATCGCGCATCATATCTGCCGGCGCTGGTCGAGCGGCCTCGACAGCGTGTGAGCAAACCTTGACTTCGGCGGCACGTCCGCTCTAGGTTCGTTGCGCAGGTTCGAATAATACTGAAAACACCGTCGTTGCCCCGAGCCGTATCCACCAGTCTCGCTGGAGACGCGCCCGGAGGGAGAACGTCATGAGCCATCTCCTGAGCTTCCTGATCGCCGCGGTCGTGTCGCTGAGTCTCGTCGCACCCGTGTGGGCGGACAACGAACCCCGCACCGGAGAGCCCGAGAAGCTCGGCCGGGTGTACTTCAAGACCTC
>QHSM01000487.1 GCA_003221595.1 Candidatus Rokuibacteriota bacterium
CGGACGCGCAGCCCCTGCAGTTCAAGGACGACGTCTTCCTCCGCGACCGCATCACCACCGGCGAGCGCTCGTTCGTGCGGGTGCTCCTGGGCGGTAAGGCCACCGTGACCGCGCGTGAGCGGTCGGTGCTCACCATCACCGAGGTGCCGGGCGTGGCCACCGTTCAGCTCGGCGATGGCCGGATCTCCGTGGCGGTCTCCAAGGCGCTGATGAAGCCGGGCGAGGTGATCGAGATCAAGACGCCGAACGCCGTCACGGCGATCCGCGGCACGGTGGTGGTCGCCGAGGTCGAGCCGGCCGGCAGCGGCGTTCGTTCGACGATCACGATCCTGCGAGGCCTGGTCGACGTCACGCGCCTCGACGCGACGGCCGGCCCGGTGGGGCCCGCCGTGAAGGTCGGCGCGCTGCAGCGGGTGTCGGTGCTCGGCGCCGGACCCGTGTCGGCGCCGACGAGCATCTCGCCGGAGGCCGCGCGGCGCCTGGCCTCGGAGTTCAGCCTGGTCCCGAGGGAAGTCCCGGCCGCCAGCGTGGAAGCGCTGAACGCCTCGCTGAAGGAGGCGGCGATCCGGGAGGTGCTGCAGGCCACGGGCGGCGCCGTCAACGGGCCGGCCGGGGCCACGGGCGATACGAGCGGCGCGGTCACGACGGTGACCGGCAAGGTCAGCACGGTCACGGGAGCCGTCGGTCAGGTCCTTCCGGGCGTGGCCGGAACCGCGGCCGGCGCCGTCGGTGGCCTGACGGGAACCGCGACCGGTGTCGTCGGCGGCTTGACCAGCGTTCCGGTGGTGACCCCGCCGCCGGCGACTCTCGTCAATCCGATTCTCAACACGGTCACGGGCACGACCAGTGCCGTGACGAACGGACTTCTATCCGGCGTGAAGAAGTAGGAGCAGGCGGGCTGCCCTCTCCCGGCGCCGGGCGCTGACC
>QHSM01000488.1 GCA_003221595.1 Candidatus Rokuibacteriota bacterium
ATCAGATGCTGCTTGGCGCCGACCTGGACCTTCGCCGCGACGTTGCCGTTGAACGACACGGTGCCGGGCGCGCCCATCGCGGTCTGGTAGAACTTCGCGATGCCCACGGCCGTGTTGGGCCGCACGTCGAACTCGACGTACGGCACGCCGAGCGTCATGTCGCCGAACTCGGGCCCGGGGGCGTGGAACCGCATGCGGTTCCCCCACGGACAGGTCACGCTGATGTACTTGTCCTCGGCGGCGCAATTGAACTTCGTGCCCCCGAGCTTCTCCCGCGAGCTCATGAGCCGCGTCTTCAGCCCCTCGAGATCGGGGATGACGAAGCCGATGGTGCCCCGAAGGACCTCCGGCTTCCCGGTGGGCATGTGGAATTGCTGCTGGCCCGCGTTGATCCACATGTTCTCGGTGCCGGTCATGATGTACGGATCGCGCGTCAGTCCGAGCGCCGTCACGTAGAAGTTCGTCGCGACCACCTGGTCGGGGATCTTCACGTTGACGTGCTCGAGCAGCAGGATGTTGCCGATGTCCTCAGCGCTCCGATCGAACACTCTGTCGCCTGGCATTAGTGCCCCCCCAATTCTTGGCCCCCCGTCACGGGATGCTCTGGCGTAGGATAAACCGAATTCGATCGGGAGGGTGGAATGGAATTCGGCCTGTTCACGGAGTTTCCGAGCCCGCCGGGCGTGACGGAGGCGGCGGCGTTCGACGACGCGCTGGCGCAGATGAAGGCGGCCGAGGACTTGGGCTTTGATGCCGTATGGTTGGCCGAGATCCACTTCCAGAAGGACCGGTCGGTCCTGGCCGCGCCGCTGGTCATCGCCTCGGCGCTGGCGGCCTGCACGCGGCGCGTCAAGATCGGGATCGCCGTCCAGGTCCTACCGCTCAGCCACCCCCTGCGACTGGCCGAGGACGTCGCGACCGTGGACCACATCTCCAAGGGGCGCCTCGAGTTCGGCGTCGGCCGGAGCGGGCTGCCGGGCCACTACCAGGGCTTCAACATTCCCTACAGCGAGAGCCGCGACCGCTTCGTCGAGACGCTCGAAATTCTCCGCAAGGCGTGGACGCAGGAGCGCTTCTCGCACGAGGGGAAGTACTTCCAGTTCACCGACGTCTGCGTCATGCCCAAGCCGTACCAGAAGCCGCACCCGCCCATCCGCATCGCCGCCACGACACCGGAGACGTACCCGATGGTGGCGCAAATGGGAGCGCCGGTCTTCGTGGCCGTCCGCACCGTCTCGATCACGGATCTCAAGCGCCACCTTCCCACCTATCAGGCAGCATGGACGGCGTCCGGGCGTCCGGGGCGCGGCAACGTCGGCATGAGCGTGCCGCTCTACGTCGCGGAGACCGCGCGCCAGGCCCGCGAGGAAGCGGAGGCGAGCACGATGCATTTCTTCAGATCGATCAGCAAGGCGCTGAAGAAGTCGGACGGCGCGACCGCGCAGACCACCGAGGCGCGCGCGGCGCGGGCCAACCGGCTCTCCGAGATCACGTACGACGAGATCCTGAGCGAGTACGCGGTGTTCGGCTCAGCGGACGAGGTCGTCGACCGGCTCTCCGCGCTGCGCGAGGAGATGGGATTCTCGACGATCTCGACGTGGATGAACCCGGGCGGGCTGATTCCGAACGAGCGCGTGCTGAAGTCGATGCGGCTGTTCGCGGAACGCGTGGCCCCGCGTCTGGCCTAGGCTAGCCCCCCACGGCCCGAACGAAGACTCGCGCCAAGCGGGCCTCGTGGACCTCAGGTGGCGGCGTGGAGAACCTCAGGGCATTGAGCAAGTAGGGCCGGGGTGCTACTCTTCCCTCGCCGACCACTGGAGCACCCAGGTTGACGCAAGCCGGCGTCCTGCCCCAATGGCGTCCGGCCGATCTGGGCCTCTCTCATGGGAGAAGCTCTGATGGCGGACCAGCAGCAGGTGACGTGTCTGAAGTGCTCTCGGATGATGCCGGGAGACTCTATTATTTTCGGCCCCGCCGGTCTGTCCCACATCGACTGCCGACGGCCTCGAACTCTGAGCGCCGAGGAACGCGCTCTCCTCTTCACCTACTGTCTCGACCACCCGATCGGCAAGTGCGTCGCTTGCGCGGGCGACTTCAAGCTGCCCGAAATGGCCTCAGACGCTCTCGGCGGCCGCACGCTCCTCTGCCCTCGGTGTCGTCGGGAACTGACTGAGAGCGTCCGCGCGCATCTCTACTCCTGCGCGATTCTTCCCGAAGATATACGGCGCAGGGCGCAGGCGGTGCGCGAGGCGGCGCAATCCTTGACGAAGGAGAGTCGCGAACTGCGTGGCACTTCGGATGTGCTGATACGAGAAGCCGAAGCCGCGCTCCACGCGCTCCGGGAGACGATGCGGGTGTCACTGCCGAACCAAGGGAATGCCTGAACGCCTCCCCTCGGCGTGGAGGCGCCATCCTGGATCGTTACATTATCGGGCGCCTCACCAGCGCCCACCCTGATGATTGAAGGTCCCCCGTGATGTCGCGATGGCGCCGCTCCACGTGGCGTCGCTCGGTCGGCGGCGGCCTCTGGCTTCGGCGCCGTTCGCCTGCTCGACGGTCGAGGACCACGTCCCGACTGTCGTCGGAGTAGACATACTTGAGATACGTGTATCGTTTGAGCTCAGCGCGTGACACGATGAAGAGCAAGTCTGCCACAACCGCCTCCGTTCATCCTCTCGTCCATTCAAGAGTGAAATCCCCTGATAACTGGGCTCCCGCCAGCTCACGTGGAAGCTGAGTGGCTAGAAGACTCCGCGACCGGGGAGGCGGAAGGCGTCACGCACACAAATCGCGCGACGGAGGCCAGCGTCGAGCTCAAGCCAATCAAAGAACTCAAGCCACTCCAACAGGACCCGTGTGTCCATCCGGCACACTCCTCTGACGGAGTACGAGTTCCAGTAAAAGAGACGCGGCGGCCGCGAGCAATGGGGGGCATCATCCAATCGAGCCGGCGGAAATCCCTGAGGCGGGTCTACGTCTGCCGCCACCTTAGCGCTCTGACTGGAACGTACAAGGCCGGATAGCATCACACCGACCGCGCATTTGACGGTTGCGGCCATGGGTCCCCGCGCAGCTTCTCAGCCGCCCGGAGTGACAAAACACACGTGGCGGACAAGGGAACGCCCCGGCCCAGGGCACCGGGGCATTGTGGTGGGCATCCGAGGGCGAGCTAGGTCAGTCCCAGAGGCGCGTCGAGAAGTAGCGCTCGCCCAGATCGTTGAAGATGGTCACGAATCGCCCGCGGCGGACTTGCCGGGCGACCCGCAGGACACCGGCCATGTAGGCCCCGGACGACTGACCGACGAAGAAGCCCGCCGCCGCGAGCCGCACGCACATCTGGTACGCCTCGTCGACGGTGACGGGCACGCGCTCGTCGATGATCTTCTCGTCCAGGATCGCCGGCACGATGTCCTCGGCGCGCCCGAGCGGCTTGAGTCCCTCCACGCCGGGAAACGCCTCGGGGATGACGCAGATGAGCCGGATCGCGGGATCGTGCTCCTTCAGGCGCCGCCCCAGGCCGGTCAGCGTGCCGCCGGTGCCGACGCCGACGACGACGTGGGTGAGCTTCCCCCCGGTCTGCTGCAGGATCTCCTCGGCCGTCGTCTCGTAGTGGGCCCGCCAGTTGTCCCCGTTGCTGTACTGGTCGCAGAAGAAATAGCGCTCGGGCGCGGCCTCCCAGCGGCGGCGCACCTCGCGGAGCGCCTCGTCATAGCCCAGGAGCGCGTCGGTGAAGATCAGCTGCGCCCCGTGCGCGAGCATCCGCTTCTTTCGCTCCGCGCTCGCGTTGTCGGGAATGACGATCTGCACCGGCACGCCGATGATGCGCCCGATCATCGAGTACGCGATCCCGGCGTTGCCCGAGGAGCTGTCGAGGACGACCTTGCCGGGCTTGAGCCGCCCGTCGTCCACGGCGCCAAGGAGCATTCGCAGCACCGGGCGATCCTTCAGAGACCCTCCCGGGTTCAGCGACTCCATCTTGGAGAAGACCTCGACCTCCGGGAGCTCGCGACGGAAGATGTCGACCGGAACCAGGGGGGTGTTGCCCACGGCGCGAAGGGCCGGGTAACGCTCGACGAGCGCCTGGATGCGCGGATCCCAAGGCATCGCGCGACTATCTCACGAACCGGGGAGGGATCACGGAGCGATTCTATCGTCCCTGGCAAGCGGGCGTCGCGCCTACGGAATCGGGGGGCTCTCCGTGGCCGCGCGCTCGGCAATCGGGCCGACGGCCGTGGCGATCGCGTCGAGCAAGAACTCATCGTGCAGCGGCTTGCAGAGATAGGCCACCGCGCCGGCCGACAGGCACCGGGCGCGGGTCTCGGGCTCGTCGTGAGCAGTGATGATGATAGTCGGAAAGCGCACCCTGGCCCCGGCGAGGGCCCGCTGCACCTCGAGCCCGGTCAGCCCGGGCATCTGTAAATCCAGGACGAGGCAGTCGGGCTGACGCCCGCCGAGCGAGTCGAGGAATTCCTGCCCCGAGGCGTAGACCATCGCGTCGAGCTGGGAGGCCACGAGCAAACGCCGGAGAGACTTGCGAATGGACTCTTCATCGTCCACGACCGCGATCAGAGGACGCTGTCTGATCATCCCGGCCCCTTGCGGCAATCCTAGCACTGCCTGCGGGGAAGGCATCTGGACCTAGATCGCACCGGGGTGCGCTCTAGGTCGGATTGCCTCGGCCGGGCGAATCGACTACCCTATCCCCGCGCGGCCATCCCGCCGTCGCGGGACGCGCCGCGCGCAATCTGACAGCAACGGCAAGCTGGCGAGGGCGCCCGTGCAGAATTCTCCGGGTCACCCGCCCCAACGCGAGGCACTGAGAGGACCCGTCGGCTCCCGCAACACCGGGACCGGCGACCCGGTCGATCCGCCGATCGTTTTCGTGATCGACGACGACGACTCCGTGCGTCGCTCGCTGGAGCGGCTCCTTCGGTCCGTCGATCTCGAGGTGCAGACGTTCAGCTCGGCCCGGGAGTTCGTGAGCGTCCCCGTGCCGGACCGCCCCGCCTGCATCGTGCTCGATCTGCGCCTGCCCGGCCCGAGCGGCCTCGAGCTGCAGGAGAGCCTCATCCAGGAGCGACGCGAAGTCCCCATCGTCTTCATCAGCGGTCACGCCGACGTCCCGTCGAGCGTCCGGGCCATCAAGGCCGGCGCCATCGACTTCTTACAGAAGCCGTTCAGCGATCAGGCGCTGCTCGACATCATCCAGCGGGCGCTTCGCAACGACCGCGAGGCGCGGAAGGAGCGGGCCGAGCTGGCGGCGATCCGCCAGCGCTTCGACACGCTGACCCCGCGCGAGCGGGACGTGCTCGGGCTCGTCGTCCAGGGCCGGCTCAACAAGCAGATCGCGGGCGACCTCGGGATCAGCGAGAAGACGGTGAAGTTCCATCGCGGGCGCGTGATGGAGAAGACGCAGGCGGGCTCGGTGGCCGAGCTGGTCCGCCAGTCCGATCGCCTCGGTCTCTGGCCCCAGGCCTGATCCCCGCCGGAATCAGACGACCGCCGCGGCGCTGCCGTCGCGCGGCAGCACCAGGCGAAACGCCGAGCCCCGGCCCGCGTTGTTGCCGGCCCAGAGATGGCCGCCGTGGGCGACGGCGATCGATCGGCAGATCGTGAGCCCGAGCCCCAGCCCCTGCTGCTTGGTGGTCACGAACGGCTCGAACAGCTGATCGACGACGTCGACCGGAATACCGCTGCCGTTGTCGAGCACCGAGATGCCCACCGTGTCGTGATCGACGACGGCGGTCTCGATCACCAGCGCGCGATCGTGCGGCTCGTTGGCGGTCATCGCCTCGCACGCGTTGACGATCAAGTTCAGAAGCACCTGCTGGAGCTGGATGTTGTCCCCGCGGACTTTCGGGAGATCGGCGCCGAGCCGGGTCGTGACCTGCACGTGGCGGTTGAGGAGATCGCTGTGCGCGAAGCCCAGCACCTCGCCGGCGAGCTCGTTGAGGTCGAGCAGCTGGCGATTCGACTCGCCGCGCTTGAACATGGCTCGAAGCCGCCGGATGACCTCGCCGGCCCGCCGGTCGTCTCCGACGATGTCCTCGAGGATCTCCCGGATCTCGTCGAGATCGACGGGCTCGCGCGCGAGGATCCGCCGCGCCGCCTGGGCGTTGCTCAGGATCGACGTGAGCGGCTGACTGATCTCGTGGGCGAGCGCGCCGGAGAGCTCACCGAGAACGGCGACCCGGCTGAGGTGGGTCAAGAGCTCGCGCTGCTCCTGGGCCTCGCGCTCGGCGCGCCGCCGCTCGGTGACGTCCCGGATCGTCGTGACGAAACAGGCATGGCCGCCCATCTCGATGGGCTCGGTCGCGATGACGGCCTCGCGATGATCGCCGGCCAGGGTTCGCAGCCGTAGCTCGACGTCGCGCACGGGCCCCGGCGACTCGGCCAGCCGCTTCAGCGCCGTCTGGTCGGGCACCCCGGAGCCGTGCAGGAACTCGCCCAGCATCCGTTCCACCGCCAGCCCGCGGCTGACGCCGAAGAGCGCCTCCCAGCGGTCGTTGACGTCGATGATGCGGCCGTCGGACTGACGGCTGATCACCATCGCGTCGGGGCTCCCCCGAAAGGCCTTGGCGAAGAGCTCCTCGGACGCCTGCAGGGCCTCGTCCGCGCGCTTGCGGTCGGTGATGTCGACGTTGACGCCGAGCAGGCGCACGGGCCGGCCCGCCTCGTCGCGCAGGACCTCGCCCTTGCCCATCACCCAGCGGACGCTGCCGTCGGGATGGGCGACGCGGAACTCGACGTCCCACGCCGCGCCCTTCTCGATCGCCGCGGTGACGGCCTCGGCCACGAGCGACCGGTCGTCGGGATGGACCACGCGGAGAATCAGACCGAACGGGACGCGGCTCGTCTCCCGCGGCCACGTCGCGTCGCTCCCGGAGATGCTCCAGTCCCAGATGCTCATCTGCGCGGCGCCGAGCGCGAGCTTCAGGCTCTCCTCGCTCAGGATCGCCGCCCGCTCGGCCCGTCGGCGCTCCTGGATGACCGCGCTCAGGAGCAGGAGCGGAACGGACACGAAGATGAGGAACAGCTGAATGGACGTCGTGTTGTCCCGCGGGACGCTCCCGACGAAGGGGCCCAGCCGGTGCATGGCGCCCCAGATCGCGAGCAGCGCGACGGTCAGCGTCGCCGTGCTGGCCCCCCGGGCGCCGAAGCGTACCGCGGCCCAGACCAGGAACGGCAGCGGCGCGTACAGCAGGGCCGCGATGCTCTCCGGCCCGGTCTCCTGCCAGGTGAAGACCGGGACGCTGACCGCCAGGAGCGCGATCATCAGCGCCCCCAGCTCCATGATCCGCCCGTACGTGAGCCGGCGCAGCGCCTCGCGATCGACGTGGGCCCACGCGACGATCGTCGGCACCAGCGTCAGCTCGGCCAGCAGGTTCGAGAAGAAGCGCGAGCTCCAGATGCCCCAGTACGTGCCCTCGCCCCAGCCGACGAGCGTGACGAAGCCCGCGTCGAGGAAGCACGAGAGGGACACCCCGAGGGTGCAGGCGAGCACGAAGAGACCGACGTGGCGCGATTCGTCGAGCCACAGCGGCCCGCTGGTGAGCCGACGGACGCACACGGCGCCGATCAGCGCTTCCGAGCAGTTGCTCACGAACCAGCCGAGGAGCATCGGCACCGGGACGCCGTTCGAGAGCTGGATGGCCACGTGGGCGGGTAGCGCCGCGAGCAGGAGGATCAACCAGGACCGCGTCGGCGCCAGGAGGAGCGCGGCCAGGAGGATGGAGTTGGGGGGCCACAGCGTCGAGATGGGGTACGGGTGGAGCTTCAGCGCGAACCCGATCTTCGCCCCCAGGAAGTATCCGGCGCAGACGAGCGCCGGGGCGACAATCATCGGGAGGCGGTCGCGGGCGATCCGGTTCATCGGAGACGTTTTCCTGTGCGTCCGCGGCAATTGTGTCACGGCTCGTCGCGCGACGTAAAGCAGGTCGGCGGGTGACGACCGCGTGTAAGTACGCTGGCCCAAGGTCCAGTTTTCCCGCTCCGGCGCTCGCGGTATCGAGGAAGTGCACGGTGAACCCGATGTTGAGATTCTTCGCGCTGACGCTGTGCGTCGCTCTCTCGGCATGCCAGACCGCGGCGCCTGCCGGCGCGGCGCGCAGCCTGGCCGGCGTGCCTGCGTCGCTCAGCGGGACGTCGTGGGTCGCCGAGGACATCGACGGGGGCGGCGTGCTCGAGGCCGTCCAGTCGACGCTCACCTTCGAGAGCGAAGAGCGCATTGTCGGCTCGGCCGGGTGTAACAATTACTTCGTCCCCATCCTGCTGTCTGGCACCACGCTGCGCAGCGGGGCGATCGGCAGTACCCGGCGGGCCTGCCCGCCTCCCGCGATGAGCCAGGAGCGGCTGTTCCTGAGGGCCCTGGCCGCCGTGACCGCGTTCCGCCAGGAGGACCGCACGCTCCTGCTGTTCGACGCGACCGATCACGTGCGCGTTCGACTGACCCGGGCTGTCGAGCGCGCCGAGACGGCGCGCGCCTTCGACTGCGCGGAAGGGCCCACCTTCGTGCTGGTTCCGGTGCTGGGGGGGGACGTGGCGCTCGAGCTGGACCGCGACATCCTGCGTCTCACGCGCCAGCCCACCGGCTCGGGGGCACGGTACTCGGATGGCAAGGTCACGGTCTGGAACAAGGGTCGCGAGGCGTCGCTCGACGTCGGCGGCCTGACGTACCGGTGCACCGAGAGTCGGGTCCGCTCGGTCCGCGCGGACGCTCGCCTGCGCGGTGTCGACTTCCGGGCCACCGGCAACGAGCCGGGCTGGGCGCTCGAGATGCTCCAGGACCGGATCGTGTTCCTCGACCAGGGCGGGGCGCACCTGACGCTGCCGCGTCCGGCGCCGCAGGTCGACCCGGAGAGCGGCGAGATGGTCTACGCCGCCGAGACCGAGGGTCATCGCCTCCGCGTCCTGATCCGCGAGCGAGAATGCGTCGACTCGATGAGCGGGGAACGGGCCGAGTCGAGCGTCGCCGTCGAGATCGACGGTCGCGCGTACCGCGGCTGCGGCTACGCCCTGCCGTGAGGGTTTCCGCCTGACTCAGCGCTGGGGGCGGAGCCGCAGAGTGTACGCGCGACCGTCCGAGGCCGTGCCGTTGACCACGAGCATGTGCTGGTCTGGAGGCGGCTGCGTGTAGAGGAACGCGGTTCCCTGGCCGCCGCTGTCGCCCTTGATGAGCAGCCGGCCGCCGCTGACGATGACGGTTCCCTTCGCGTCGAGCACGCCGATCGTCCGCGCGGCCGAGGCCCGGTAGGCGCCGCTCCCCTCGACAGTGACCTCGACGTAGTCCTCGCGGTCGCGGCTGCCCGTGATCGAGAGGAGACCGACCCACTTGCCGGTGACGCTCGCGACATCGGTCACGACCACGGGCGCCGTGGTGGTCGTGGTGCCGCCGCCCGCGCAGCCGCCGAGGCCGAGCACGAGCGCGAGGCTCACGGCTGCCCACGTGCTGCATCGATCGCTTCGCATTCCGCTCCTCCACCTCACGTGACGTAAACCCCCAGAAGTAAAGCCACTTCGGCGAAGGCGCGACCCGGTCGACCCCCCTCGGGAAGATGCGGGCTCCACGGCGCTGCATTCTACCTGACTGCCGCCCTTCAGATGCCGTGGGAATCGGACCTTGGTCCAATAGGTGTGCTCGAGGGGTGTTTTGGCGCGCGAGACGTGAGACTATCCGACCAACGTCTCATTGAGGGAACGAATCGCGCCGTGTAGTGTCGCGGGCGATCGACCTTCGAACAACCGCTCTCGCGTGGGAGGCCCAATCGTGCGCACGATGCTCGTTCGACCGATGCTCGCTTCAATGACTGTCGCGCTCGTCCTGCTCACAGGCTGTGCGCCCGGCTCCGGCGCCCGCTCCCGCGCCTGCGCGCCCGGCGCCGCCCAAGGAGTATCGGGCCGACGACGCGCTCAAGCCGATCTATTTCGCCTTCGACGCGGCGGTGGTACGTCCGGGCGACGCCAAGATCCTGGACGCGAGCGCCCAGTGGCTGAACGCGAATCCCGGCTTTCTGCTCCTCGTCGAGGGGCACTGCGACGAGCGCGGGACGAACGACTACAACCTCGCCCTCGGTGACCGCCGCGCCAAGGCCGCGATGAACTACCTGGTGGCGCAGGGCATCAAGAGCGATCGGATCACGATCGTGTCATACGGCGAGGAGCGGCCGGCCTGCACCGAGCACAACGAGGCGTGCTGGGCCAAGAACCGCCGCTCTCAGTTCCTCATCAAGGAGCGCTGAGGCATTACGGCGCGCTGAAGCGGGCCGGCACTCCCTCGCGGATCTGCCTGGAGAAGTCCGGGTCATGCTCCGCCGCCCGGGCACGGTCGTTGACGTGGCCCCGGGCGCGGAGCTCCGCGAGGGGCAGGTCCTGTCGCACCGCCCCGATCGCGTAGAGGTGCTCGTCTAGCCTTCCGTTCAGCAGAATCTTCCAGCTCCAGACGGCGTTCTTCACGTACGGCACCATGTGACCGCGGACGGCGGTCGTGCAGTTGTGGGTGAGCGCGTTGTACCACTGGGGTCGATCGCCGAGCCGGTTGACCGTCTCCAGGTAGTCCAGCAGGACCTGCCGGGCGAAGGCGGGCGTCGCGACGAGCCGGAAGAGGTAGACGTCTTCGTGGAACAGCGCCTCGGCGCCATTCTTCCGCGTCTCGATCGAGACGGCCAGATAGCGGTCACCGTCGAAGACGAAGCTCAGGACGGTGTGGGCGATGAGCGGCGAGCCCCAGTGGAGTCTATCGTCGCGTGGGCCGGGACGGCGACGTCGCGCTGCCAGTCACGGTCGTTCGACGGCGGAATCAGGAAGAACCACACGAGGACGGTCAGAAACCCCGAGAGCACGACGACCGCGCCCCGGCGCAGCGGACGGACCGCCGCGAGCACCGCCAGCGAACCGAGCACGAAGGCGCCGCTCAGCAGGAGCCGCGCCATGGGCCAGGGAAGGTTCGAATAGTAGATGGCCAGCGCGCTCCAGCCGACGACGGCGGCCAGAACGAGCAGGGTGAAGCCCCGAGCGACCCAGGTGCCGAAGGACTTCACGAGCGCCGAGCCCCGTATCGCGAGGCCGACGACGCTCCTTGCTTACCGGGCCACGCTTTCCGCGGTGGCCCCTTCGTTCAGGACCACGACCTCGACGCGCCGGTTTTGCTGGCGACCCGCCGCGGTGTCGTTCGCTACGACCGGGTACTTCGGCCCGTAGCCCTTGGTGGTGATCCGATCGGCGCCGACCCCCCGCGACGCCAGGACGTCCTTGACCGCGTCGGCGCGCTGCTGCGACAGCTTGAGGTTGAAGTCCTCGGGGCCCGTGTTGTCGGTGTGGCCCTCGATCAATAGATTGCGCGTCGGATTCTTCTTGAGAAACTCCGCCAGCTTGTCGATGCTCCGGAGCCCGCCCGCCGCCACCTCGGCCTTGCCGGTGGCGAAGAGCACGTCGCCCACCGTGAGGACGAGACCACGGTTGGTCTGCTGCCCCTTGAGGTCCGCCAGCTCCTTCAGGAGCGCGACGTTCTTGGCCTGCTCGGCGTCCGCCTGCGCGCGGGCGCTTTCGGCCTGCATGCGAGCCTGCTCGGCCTGCATGCGGGCCTGCTCGGCCTCGCGGGCCTTGGCCTCGGCGTCGCGGGCCCGGGCTTCCGCCGCGGTGCGCGCTTCCTCCGCCTCGACCCGAGCGGCCTTCAGCTCGCGATCGCGCTTCTGCAGGAGGATTTCCTGCGTTTCCTTCCCAAGCATCTGAGTGTCCTGCTCGGTCTTCCGGGTCGCGCCCACGACCGACGCGATCTGCGCCTTCCGCTCCGCGACGTAGGCGAGCGACTGCATGTCCTCTGGGCGCTGCGCCTGCTCCGCCGCCTGGATGGCCTTCTGGGCGTCGGCGAGCTGCAGCTGGGAGTGCGCCTGCACGTTCGGGTCGGACTGCGCCTGGCGGTAGGCGGTCTGGGCTTTCGTGAGCTGCGCCTTCGCCGCTTGCTCCAGGTCAGACGAGGCGCAACCGGCGAGCACCGCCAGCGGGACTAGTCCGGTGGCGAAGCGTCTCAGGTGACTTGAAACGGAAGTCATAGTCATTCACCTCTCGGGGGCGCTAGGTTCGTTACTGGGGGAGGCGTTGGAGCTCCTGGCGCAGCGTCTGGATATTCGCGCGCATCTCGTCGGCCATCTTCTTGAGGCGCTCGTTGTTGGCCCGGGCACGTGCGTAGTCGGCGTCGACGGCGGCCTGCTCCGACACCCGGATGGCCTGGTCGAACCGCTTGCGCGAGCTTGGTGCTGGCCAGGGGACCGTTGCTCGAGCAGCCGGCCGCCAGCGGCGCCGCGATCACGATCCAGGCGAGTCCACGTCCGAGCTGTCGTCGCACTCTCTGATTCACAGTTAGGCCTCCTTCTCTTGCCCCCCTGGGGGATACCGGGGTCATTGCCCAGGATTCTCGCCGGCAAGCCGGCAATCTGCACCCCTCGAGTTACGTGGGGGGATCCCCCGGAGGGTACGGCGGCCGGCGATCGGGCGCTATCGGACGTTGGTCCTAGGCGAGCGCCAGCGGTTCGGGTGGTCAGGCCGGGCCGAGGGGTCAGGCCGGGCCGAGGGCGCGATTGACTCCCGCGATCAGCGATTCGTCGTCGAAGGGCTTTCGGAGGTACTCGACGGCGCCGGCGCGGTGCGCCCGGTCCCGCGTCGCCGCGTCGTCGTGCGCGGTGATGAACACGACCGGGATCCGCCGGCCGGCGGCGACGAGGCGCTCGAGCAGCTCGAACCCGCTGAGCCCGCCGAGGTGGACGTCGAGGACGAGACAGCCCGGCGGCGTGGGATTGGGACGATCCAGGAAGTCCTCCGCGGACGAGAACGTCTTGACCTGAAACCCGCCGGCGTCGAGCAGGCGCCGGAGCGCCCGGAGAAGAGAGACATCGTCGTCGATCACACACACGAGCCGCGATCGTTCGTCGGGATGGGGCGCAGGGAAAGCCAACCGGCCCTCTCTCTCTTCGCTCGCACGCGGGCGATCCAATTCCTGTCGAGCCGACCCTACAGCGGCTTGCGCTCCCCCGCTATGCGTTGTTGGTCCCATACGCCCGGGCTGATCTGCCCGGGCAGCGAGGGCTCGATGGCCGGAACCGAGCCGTCGCACGGCAGCTCGACGCGGAGCGTGAGGCCGCGATCGGGGTTGGTCTCCGCCGCGATACGCCCACCGTGCGCCTCCACGATCGACCGGCTGATCGCCAGGCCCATGCCGAGGCCGCCGGGCTTGGTGCTGACGAACCGCTCGAACATGCGCTCGAGGTCCGCCGCGTTCGCGCCGACGCCGGTATCGCGGACGCGGACCTCCGCGAGGCCGGGGGCCCGGAGGGCCGTCGTGATCGCGATCTCGCGTGGTCCGTCCGGCGCGTTGCCGATCGCCTCGCTCGCGTTCACGAGCAGATTCAGGATGACCTGCTGGAGCTGGATCGGATCTCCGGAGACGAGCGGCACGACGGGATCGGCGGTCCGGAGCACCGTGATGTTCTTTCGCGCGAGGTCGTACCGCAAGAGAGTCACCACGTTGTCGACGAGCTGGTTCAGATCGAGACCTCGCTGGGACGCGTGCTCCTTGCGCGACAGGGCGCGAAGCCGGCGGATGATTGCCGACGCGCGCTGGGCGTCGGCCGCCATGTCGGTCAGCGCCTCCGAGACGTCCGCGTGCACGATCCCATCCCGATCGAGCAGGCGAATCGCCGCCTGCGCGTTCGTCACGATGGCGGCGAGCGGCTGGTTGATCTCGTGAGCGAGCGAGGCGCTGAGCTCGCCGAGCGTCGTAACGCGCTGGGCGTGTGCCAGCTCCTCGCGCTGCCGGCGCGACTCGTCTTCCGCCTGCCAGCGCCGCGTGATGTCGATGTACGAGATGACCGCGCCCCCGTCGGGGCGCCGGAAGGGCTCGACCGTCATCTCGAACCAGCGCTCGACGGATTGAGATCGAAACGCGTACTCGAGCCGAGCGTCCGGCCGCTTCCCCGTGAGGACGGCGGTGATGGCCTCGAGCGCCCGCAGCGCGTCGGCGTCGCCGGCCGCGGCGGCCTGACGGCAGGCGTCCAGGTAATTGACGCCGACCGTCGCGCCGCGCGTGGGATCGGTGCCGACCTCCTCGGCGAAGCGCGTCCACGAGTGGTTGACGGCGATGATGACGCCGTCGCGGTCGATCGCGGCGACCTGACCGTACAGCGAGCCGAAGATGGCGCTGCGGAGCGCCGTGCTCTCCAGCACGGCCCGGAGCGCGGTGTTCAGCGCGGTGATATCGATGACGGAGCCGACATAGCCGGTGAAGGCTCCGTTCTCGTCGATCCGGGGGACGCCGTGGTCGAGCACCCACCGGTCGTCGCCGTCCCAGCGCCGCAGCCGGTAGTCGAGCGTGAAGGGCTGGCGCGCGCTCACCGCCGAGCGGTACGACTCGACCGCCAGCGCGCGGTCGTCGGCGTGCACGCTGTCCGCCCAGCCCTCGCCCAGGTCCTCCTCCGATCGGCGCCCCGTCAGCTCGAGCCAGCGCCGGTTGAAATAGGTTCGGCGGCCGTCGGCGCCGGACAGCCAGATCATCAGGGGAGCGGTGTCGGCGAGCAGACGGAACCGGTCCTCGCTTTCGCGCGCCGCCGTTTCGGCTCGATATCGCGCCAGCGCGCTGGCGAACACCTCGGCCAGGAGGCGGAGCCGCGGGACCAGCTCGTCGGGCCAGTCCCGCTCGGCGCGGAGCGTGCTGAAGGAGAGCGCGCCGGTGACGGTGCCCTCGACGGTCAGCGGGACGGCGACGAGCGATTGAGTGCCGCGGGCGGCCAGGTTCTCACGGTCGGTCCGGGCCGTGCTCGGGAGCTCGTCGAGCCGGGACAGGCTGACGACGTGGCCGTCCAGCAGGCGCGCGGCGATCCAGGGGTAAGCTCGGCTCGGGAGGGCTCCCAAGAGCGGATCGATGCCGTCTCGGGTCCACGAATGGGTGGCCCAGATGATGTCGTCGTGCGCTTGCCCCAGCTCGGCGAGCACCGCGCGATCGAGGTCGAGCTCGTGCACGATACGCTCGAGCGCCCTCTCGATGTGTTGGGGGACGTCCCGCGCCGAGATGAACGCCGCCGAGAGATCCGACACGAGGGTCTCGAAGCGGAGTCGCTCGGCGAGCTCACGCTGGGCGCGACGGCGCTGGGCCCGGTTGACGAGCAGACCAACGATGAGACCGGCCTGCACGACGAGCGCAACGGCTCCACCGACGATGTACCACGGCTGCAGGTTCCACACCGAGCGCTCGCGCTCGACGGCACCCGGCGGGGCGGCCGTGCCCGCGTTGGAAGCGCCCGCGCGCACGTCCTGGGCGCGAGGGCTTGGAGTGAATGCGGCACTGGTAGCGATTGCCACCAGTGCCGCGAATACCGCGACGGTCGTCCTGAAGAAGCGTGGCATCCCGGCCGTATCTGACGCGGCGGGTCTCGACCCGCGGCGCCCGCGGCAGCTACCTGGACACGCTACTTCGAGCGACGCAGGATGACTTGCCCCGCCCCAGTCATACCGGTCATGGTATCGCCCTTGACCTCGAGCTGCGAGAACGTCACGGTCGCGAGCGAGAGCTTCAGGAGCTCGCCCTGGACGGCGCCCTTGACCGGGCCCGAGAGGTCAGGACGTGCGGCGACGGTGACGTTGCCCGTCACGTCGGTTCCGGCCTGGGCCAGGGTCAGGGTGACGGGCACGCCGGACGCGCCTTGGCCGGCGTATCCCGACCACCTGCCGACGACGTTGGCAGTCGGAGCGTTCGCCATCGCCTTCTGTTCCTTGACGGCGGCGCAGCCGACCGCGGCGACGCAGAACAGCGCGAGAAGCCCGACCGTGCTTGCTCTCATCATGGTTTCCTCCATTGTGGGGTGATCGAAGCTGTCGAGGGGATCCTCTGACCCGTCTTGTCCGCCACAGCTCCGCCCCGGGCAATGGGACCTTTGGCCTATGCCAAAGCGGTGGATCCTTGACGCGCGGCTCGATTGACCGCAGCATTTCGGACCAGGACGATGAGCGACGAGCGGATCCTGACAACCCGCCGGCAGTGCTGCCTCGGGCTGATGGCCATGCTCGCGGCGGGCTGCTCGACCGGCGAATCGCGCCCCTCGCTGATCTCGGCGCAGAAGGAGCGCGAGCTCGGCCAGGGGGCGGCGAGCGAGGTCGAGCGCACCGTGGGGCTCGTGCAGGACCCGGCGCTCGTCGGCTACGTCAGCGAGATCGGGCGCCGGCTCGTCGCCCACACGTCGACGCCGGACGCGCCGTACCAGTTCCACGTCGCGGACGATGCCGAGCCCAACGCGTTCGCGCTCCCCGGCGGGTTCGTCTACGTCACCCGGGGTCTCCTGGCGCTGGCCAACATGGAGGACGAGCTCGCCGGTGTCATGGGACACGAGATCGGTCACGTCGCGGCGCGCCACTCCGTCCGCCAGATCGAGGCGTCCACTCCGTTCTCGATCCTCTTCGGCGTCCCGAGCGCCATCGTGGGCATCGTGAGCCCCGCGCTCGGCGGCATCCTGGGCGGCGTCGGCAAGCTGGCCAGCGGGCTCGTGCTGGCGCCCTACAGCCGCGACCAGGAGCGCGAGGCGGATCAGATCGGTATCCAGCTCGCCGCGCGGGCCGGCTGGGATCCGGCCGGGTTGCCGGCGATGCTGCGCACGCTCGAGCGTGAGGAGGCGCTGGCGGGAGGCGATCCCTCGCGGATCAGCTTCTTCGCC